>JAQBYL010000251.1 GCA_027622495.1 Pseudomonadota bacterium | reverse complement strand
AAGTCGAACACTGATGAAATACGCTCTGATCGGTACCCTGTTCACTTATGGCTTCTGCCTGCAACCGTTCAAAGCCGGAGAACTGGCGACGTTGACCTCACGTCGGCCTGATTGACCCCAAATTGACAAACAGGGCGTAGGTCTCCGTTTTCGTCAATACAACGTATTGACGAAAATTTCCACCAGACTATGATTTACGCATGACCAAAACCGAGCAGCTTCAAATTCGGCTCAGCTCCGAGCAGAAGGCCAGCATCAAAGCCCAGGCCGCACAATCGGGCGAAGACGTTTCCCGATGGGTACTCCGACGATTGCTCCCCCCTGGCGCACTCGAACTGGAACATCTGGTCGAGGCCTTAAGCTCGCCGCGGACCGACCGCCCTCTGAAGTTGGCCGCAATTCATGACTTTCTCGAACGCCAGACTGCCACTGATTTGAAAATTGCGGTCGGTGCCTTGAATCTGTCCAGGCTCACTCCATTTGAAGCAAATTACGTCGCCGCAATGATCGAAACAGCCTGCAGCAACAAACACGTCACCCCGCCAGAATGGTTAGATGACATCCTGGTGTTACCAGATCCCTGGTTCGCCTCGAACCTGAAAAGTCTCCGGCTGCATTTATTGACCTCGTCTCCTCCACCTTTCCGAAGGCGCAATCTTTTTATCGACAGCACTCTGGGGTCGCGAGTCTGATGGCGCTGGACCGTGCTGATATAAAGACGCTCCTCAAACTCCTCAATAAAGAGCTCCGCCGACAAGAAATTACCGGAGAGTTATATCTGGTCGGTGGCGCAGTGATGTGCCTGGTGTTTAACGCTCGGCAATCCACCCAGGATCTTGACGCCTTTTTCAGGCCCGTCGATGCAGTCCGCGCGGCTACCACCACACTGGCCGCACGTGAGGGCTACCCTGAAGACTGGCTCAATGATGCAGTCAAAGGCTATCTGAGCAACAAAGGCGAGTATCGGAGTTTCCTAGAGCTGTCTAACCTGAGAGTAATGGTGGCAAGCCCTGAGTATCTGCTCGCCATGAAATGCCTTGCGATGCGATTGGGTGCCGAGTTCCATGACGAAGCCGACGTCAGATTCCTGCTTCGCTATCTGAATGTCACAAGCTACACAGTGGCCATTGAGATCGTCGTCAGATACTACCCGATCGAGCGCATACCGCAGAAAACCCTGTATGCCTTGCAGGAGATACTCGAAGAAGGGTGACAACCCCTCGGGTTTTAGACGAGCAGCAACAGACTATAGATTCAGCGGCTCATCCACCTGATCGGTCAAGCCATCAACATCATAAGACATGATGACAAGATCGCGAGCGTGACCATGTCGGTCTTCCACATAGTCGGCGAGTACTGCTTCGGGCATGAAGCCGAGTCTTTTGAAAGCAGCCTGTGCACCAATCTGATCGATCGTCATGTGTGCAACGAGCTTTTTCGGATGAAGGTTACGCGCAACATCAAATATTGCGGCAACCAGGGTGCGGCCGAGTCCTTTGCTGCGAAATGCCGCCGCCACGTTCACGCGAATCTCACCCACCCTGCGTGTCCATCGTGCCAGATTTCGATCAACCGTCGCGTATCCAACCAGGTCTTCGCCATGATAGGCGACAAGCGAAACCGTGGTGCCTGATTCAACATTTGAGATCCAGTTTTCCACCACCGAAGGTTCCGTAATATCCACCCTTAAAAACAGCAGATCATCTTCAGCAAGCGCAGAAGCGAAGTCCAGAATGGCGTCTTTGTCGGTGCGGCTCAGCACATTGATCGAGATCGAATCATTGCCATTTATTCTGATCATCCGTGGATAACCAGCCACTGCGTCTGCGGCCTGTGGTTGCTCAACTGACATCGGTACTCCTGGTTTTTGTTTTTGATTTTGATTTTGATTTTGATTGTGCCTGCATTTCCGATCTTGCGCTTGCGAGCAATTCGGTAAACGCATCGTCCGCGCTGTTGGCCATGACATCCAGATCGGGCAGCAGCCGTGGATCGCAGACAAAGTTGAAGTAGATCTTCTGATTGTAGCTACCCACCGCTACACCGTAGCCGAGTGTTCCCCCCAACATGAGCACGCCGATTGTGTCGGTTACCTCGTGACCACAAAGGTACTGTGCGGTCTGGGCACCGGGCACGTTAATGCAGGTGAAGTTAAAACCCATCAACGGCGGCCGCGGTAAAAACTGTGGCAGGACCGGGAGCGGCATCCTCGCAGCCAGGGCAGTCGGGTCAAAGCGGGTTCCGACCAGAAGTGTCTGTGCCATGGCGAACGGCGGTACCTGGGGGACCGTTTCCATCATCAGTTCCATTGCCTGCGCATCACGATTCTGCTTGATGTGTTCGGTTTCCCATCTCACTCTCTTCAACCGATCGGTCATCTCCATGGGTGATGCAGCCAGGATCGGGAAGATTGCAGACACCCGGTTACCCAGACTTCCGGTTTCGTCTGCACGCCGCACGTTAACCGGGCACATCAGGCGCAGGTTACGCCCCTCAACGTTTTCGTTGTGCACCTTCAGGTAACGAGCTGCAGCCTCACAGACCACTGCAAGTGCAATGTCATTGATCGTTCCGCCAAACGCCTGGCGAATTTCACGAAACTCAGAGAATAGATGTACGCGCCACAGAAGATTCCGCCGCGGCCCTACTGATGATGCGTTCCACGGCGCGGTGATCACCGGCTCAGCAATGAAACGGGTCATTGATTCTGTTGCCCTGCGTAGCAGTTCCTGACGTTCTTCACTCCACCCGCGACTGCGGAATGGATGCTGGCAAGCAACTCATCCGCCCCTTCCCTGACCGCCTCGATCGCAAGCTCAGCGGGGCTTGGCAGTGGTGCCGGAGACCAGGCCTGAGACGGCGGCGAAGGCGCCGGTGCATTGGCTTGCAGATCAAACAGAATCAACGAAATATCGATCCCCGATGCACCATCGACCATCGCGTGATGGCCCATCTGAAGAAGCAATGTCTTGCCCGCAACACCGGTAATCACATACATGAGCCACAGCGGCCGGTTCCTTGGCAACAGGGGTTCGGCAAGTTTCATTGCCGCGGCAACTGCGTCATCAACGCAAGCTCCTGCCGCCAGTTCCTTGAGCTTTACGTGATTGGTCAGATCGAAATCGGGATCATCGACCCATTTCGGATGCGCCAGGTTGAACGGTACGAAGGCGAGGCGCTGACGATACCGCGGGATCAGGTGCAGACGGCTGGCAATGTGATCAAAGATCTGCTCAAAACGCAGCTCACCATCGATCACCGCAATCGCGGCACCATGCATCGGTCCACTCGCGGTTTCGGAGTAAAGAAACGTGGCATCGTGGTTGGTCAAGCGCATAAGGTCCTCACTACAGACCGGTCAGGCGCGGATTCTATTTTCACCGGTCTTTGAAACGCCAATCAGGTATCCACGGATACTACCTTGAACTGCCAGATTGGTTTAAGCCATTCAGGCGGTTTCAGCTTCGCTGATATACCAGTAAAGCGCGTCGAACCGACTGCGCCGTTCTTCGAACACAGGATCCACTGCATCGGCGATCTCGCTCTTGAGTTCCTCGAGTGTAGTGGAGGAAAAAAGACGTTGCGCAAGCGGAAACACGATGCTTTCTTCAAACCTCAAGTGCTCGCGTTGCAGTTCAACGAAGCCACGGATATCGGCCGCGAACGCGCTCGATTCCTCCTGATCAGCGCTCAGATCGCGCTGCAGAGACTCGGTGGCCAGCGCAAGTTCCAGGTGACGGCGGGCATTGTCTTCAACCTGCTGACGCGAGGCCTCATCAAGGTCCATCGCCAACAGGTGCGCAAACACCCGGTCTTCCATGGGGTGGTGAACTGCGTCGGGGTACTCGGCGATATAGTCGACGCACGACCCCAGCACATCCACCTGCTGCGCGGTCAGAGAACCGAGTCGGTTCCCCAGCGTTTCCATCACCTTGAGGATTTGAGCCAGACGCCCATGATCAGCATGCAACCGGTCCAGAACCGCCATATCGGTTTTTTTAACGGCCTTGGTCACGGATGCAACCGGCAGTTGATTCCACAGATCTCCGTGCAGCACACCCCCGCGGTTGGCCATTTCCTGAGCGATTGCCACAGCCTGCTCGATACCTGCGCCAACATGCTGTGTTCGCCGGGCCACATGATCCATCCAGACGGTGAACGGATTCAGGGTTTTCTGAAAATCGCGCATGCTCTGCTGATGGTCCTCGACGAACCACTCAAACTGGCGTTTTTGAATACGGCCCAGTTTTTCAAACAGATTCACCGCAAGACCGGCACCACCGGCATATTCACGCCCGGCTAGAAATTCCGCACCTAGAAGAACCTGCTGTGTTTGATTGGCGTTGCTATTCGACATGCCTGATCTCACAAAAATAAACCATCCAAGTATAGCCGCCCGGTGTGCGTGCGCTCACCTAAGCACATCCCCTTAAAGTCGATCGGCCAATGCTTTCGCAATGCGCGGATACACATGCCGATTGAACATCAGACCATTGTGGGTGCCTTCAACCTCGATGTTGTCTGCACCGGCAACAACACTCGCAGACGGCGCCACGATCGGATCACTGGTTGAATATATCGAGGTTACTTTCAACCCCGCCGGCAGCGGCGCAAGCAGATCCTCAATGTAATCGCACCCACACAGTGGCGTGTTGCAATCCCGGTCCAGTAGCCGTGTCATTGCCCGTCCGGCCTGTACAACGTAGGGCGGCGCAATAGGACTCTCATCCGTACCCGTGTGACCCGCCGCAAAACGTTCCAGACCAGCACGGCCAGCTTTCAACATGCCACCAAGCGGTGAGCCGACCACAACAAGCTTACGCACACGCGGAGCCAGGCGGACCGCCATGACTTTGGCGAACAACCCACCGCGACTGTGACCAACAATTGCAATCTCGCCATCATGGTCACGCAAGCGGCGTTCCAGTGACTTTTCAATCTCGCCGATCAACCGCTTAGGGCAACCCACGTTCCATTGCAGTGACGACAGGAGCGGGCGATAGCCAATGCGAAGCAGCCAGTCGCGCACGGTGTGCAGGTAAACATCATTTCCAAAAAGACCGGGTAGCACCAGAACGAGCTGACCGTCGCCGTGAGGAACCCCCTCACCCCGATACACTGCAGACGCGCGCAGAGCCCAGTACTCGCGCATTGCCTGCCATTCATCCAGTGCCCGTGCTTGAGCCATCAACCCTCCGCGGCCAACAGATGCATTTTTTCAGGAAGTTGGACGAAGCTCATCGCAAACCAGGCTCTGCAGCCTTTGCGTCAGCTGATGCAGAAACTCCTCAGAACCGTCACGATCAGGTATTCCTTCCAGTATCTTACTCTCAAGATCGGCGGCGAGCGCTCGCGCCGGTTCGAGCAAAGGATCGACTTCTGCAGTGAGAAACAGTCGATTGATCCGCCGGTCGTCAGGATCTCCACGGCGTTCCACATAACCCCGCTTTTCCAGCTGATCGATAATTTTACCCAGCGGTGAGCGGGCGATGGAGGTCAGATCAGAAAGCTCAGTCTGGGTCATACCATTATTGCCATACAGACCAGCAATCGTGCGCCACTGCGGCCGCGACAGCCCCAGATGCCGAGCCCGGTTGTCAAACAGCCGCGCCATCGCAGTTTGCGCCTGGGTCAACTGCTGCAGCAACCTTGGCTCACTCACATTCCGAAACGCCACATTCACCCATCGACTCCTTCAGTTCAGTTCAGTAATAAGGCATACTATATTCATTGATATATTATACTCATACATACTGCATTGCATCAATTCAGTCTGCTTTCAGCGGCTTTTCCGCAGGACAGAAGCCCCGTTGGGCCTGTATAGATGGATCACCACCCAGGCGGCAGACCAGTATAAATGTACAGATCAATCTCGGGGAGAGCTCGGTCGAATCAGCGAAAAGCCCTTGTGTGCGCTGCACACTCGAAATTGAAACAAGTTGAACAGTGGCGCTTACCGGTTTTTCTGCAGAGGCAGCGGTCTGGCTTCGGGCCCACCGGGGAGATCAGATCCTTCAAGAGGATTCAGACCCGCATCGGCAGAGAAGCCAAGCTTGCGGTGAAGGTGGCGCAAGGTGCGGTCAAACACTGCGCGATCAGCCGCCGGCACGTCCGCAAGCAGTTCCCGCAATATCTCGTGACTGATGGTCCTGGTGGGTTCAGCGATCGGTTTGAAATCCCGGGTGATGTACAGCCGATTGACCCGTCGATCCGCGGGATCGCTTTGCCGTTCAACCCAGTTTTCGGTTTCGAGCCGGTCAATCACCTTACCCAGCGGTGCGCGGCCAATACCCACCAGATCGGCCAGTTCTGTCTGCGTCGCGCCCGGCTTGCCAGACAA
>JAQBYL010000250.1 GCA_027622495.1 Pseudomonadota bacterium | reverse complement strand
ACATCTTCATCTTTCCGACGGTTACCGGCTTTGTGTTTGGTGCTTTGTTATTACTGTTGATCCTCGGTGCAATCAACTATCAGAACAGCCTTGTTTATGGTGTTGCGTTCATGCTCGGCAGCATGTTCCTGGTCACGATCCTATATACCTTCCGAAACCTGTCTGGTTTGAGTCTGGAACTTGTTGGTACCACAGCTGGCTTTGTGGGCGAAGACATCGAGTTTTCTGTTCGCGTAGTCAGGCCACCGGGTGGCGGCCGCGAAGGTATTCAGCTTGGCTGGATCCAGAGCATCAAGCAGTGGGCTGAAGTTTATGAACAACAGGCAGAGAAAGTTCGCTTGTACTGTCCTGCTGACAAGCGTGGCTGGTTGCAGCCGGGTCGTCTGCTGGTTGAAACCTACTATCCGCTGGGTCTGCTGCGTGCCTGGACCTGGGTGGATCTGAACGCCCGCGCGCTGGTCTATCCGAAGCCGATATTTACCCATGCTTTGAGCCTGTCACATGGTCGACCTGACGAGGGCCAGCTGATTGATCCCGCGGGGAGTGATGACTTCACCGACATCAAGGGGTATCAGGCAGGTGATCCAGTCAAACACATCCTCTGGCGCAACTACGCACGTACTGGTGAACTGGTGGTCAAGCGTTATGCGAGCTATGTGGAACCGCGTCTGTGGTTTGATCTGGAAGATATGCACGGCGGGCTTGAGGAAAAGCTTGGCCGGCTGACCGGGCTTGCTCTGCGCGCAACGCGCGAGGCACGCGAATTCGGCGTGCGCCTTGGCTCGATCGTCATTCCACCCGGGATTGGTGAAGTGCACCTGGAGCAGGTTCTGCGGGAGTTGGCACTGTATGGCCAGTCGCGATAGCGCAAACCTCGGGGTCGCCTATCAGATCCCGCGCAACAGTCTGCTGCTGCTGATGATTTCGCAGGTGGTGGTGGTTCTGCCGCATGTGCAGCAACTGTCTCTGTGGATTATCGCTGTGTGTCTGATCTGTTGTTACTGGCGTGCTCGCGTGTATCAGGGCCGCTGGGATTTTCCAATGCGCTGGGTAAAAGCGCTTCTGGTTGTTGCATCCGTTGTGGGCGTTGCCTTGAGTGGCGTCGCAGCCTTCAGTCTGGAAGCCGCAACATCGCTCCTGGTGCTTGCGTTCGCACTTAAGCTTGTTGAGATGAAATCGCGTCGGGATGCGTACCTTGTGATCTTCATGAGCTACTTTGTCATCGCCACCCAGTTCCTTTTTGATCAATCAATTCCCGTCGCTGTCTATGAAATCTGCGCGATGATCGTTGTTACTGCAGCGATGGTCGGCATGAATCAGCTGCACACCCGGGTGCGACCCATGGCCTCGTTGAAGCTCGCTTCCGGCCTGGTTCTGCAGGCGCTGCCTTTCACACTGATTCTGTTCATGTTCTTTCCGCGCATCGCACCTCTGTGGACAGTGCCGCTGCCAAGCGGGGCCAGCACCGGGATCAGCGATCGGATCAAACCCGGTGATGTGGCGTCGCTGACTCAATCCGATGAGCTTGCGTTTCGCGCGGTGTTCGAAGGCCGGATCCCGATGAGTGCAGCGCTCTACTGGCGTGGCCTGGTCTACTCGAACTATTTTAACGGGACCTGGAGTGTCGATCCTTCGAGCATCCGTTCCGAGGCAGCAACAGCACCTGATGAAGGCGACGCGCTTGTCTATGAGGTGATCCTGGAACCGACGTTGAGCACCTGGCTGTTCGCGCTGGACGCGGCAGCACCGGTGGATGATCGCATCAGGATAACGGGTGATTTCCGGCTGATCGCGCCAGATCCGGTGATGTCGGTTTACCGCTACAAAGTGAAGTCCTATCCCCAGCATCAACTGGGACCTCGGCTCACAGACAGTGAACGTCTGCGCGACACCCGTATCGACCCTGCACGAGATCCCCGTCTGCAGGCGTTTGCCCGGGACCTTTATACCGGCGCGACGGATGAGCTGGATTTTGCCGGCCGTATTCTCGGGGAGATCCGCAACCAGCCGTTCCGCTATACGCTGAATCCGCCCCTGTTGCCGGATCTGAATGGCAACGACGTATTCTGGTTCGACACCCAGGCAGGCTTCTGCAGCCACTACGCAGGTGCTCTGGTCATGATGATGCGTGCCGTTGGGATCCCGGCACGGATGATTGGCGGTTATCAGGGTGGTGAGGTCAATCCGATCACCAACCACCTGGTGGTGCGCCAGTACGATGCACATGCCTGGACCGAGATATGGGTAGCGGACCGTGGCTGGGTCCGTATTGACCCCACCGGGGCGGTAGCGCCCGATCGCATCGAACACGGCCTGCAGGCTTCGCTGTCAGCCAGCGATCGCGCTGAGCTTTCTTTTCTGACCAGCGCCCGGCTTGGCAGCTGGCAGATGCTGGGTGGTTTTCTGCGCTGGTCCGATTCGCTTGAGCATCGCTGGAACATGTGGGTCATTGGCTATGATCCGGCAACCCAGAGCAAAATCATGAGTGATCTTCTGGGCGATATCACACCGACCCGGGTTGCGTTCGCGATGTTTATCGGTGGTGGCGCAAGTCTTGGTGTGGTTGCCCTGCTTTTATTCTGGCGTCGCCGACCAGCTCGCCGGAATCCGATTGAAAAAATGTTTTTGAGCTTTGCCTCCAGGGTTTCGGCCTACGGCTATGTCAGACGCGTAGAGGAAACGCCCAGTGCGTTCATGGAGCGTGTGAGCGCCGGTGCCGGTGTTGACGCATCTCAAACCCGTTTGATTGTCGCTCAACTTGAAGCGAGCCTGTACAATCCAAACGTGAATTGGGGTCAGCGCGAAACCCGCGCATTGCAGGCTCAGCTGCGACGCCTGCAATTTAAGCTTGCCTTCGGCAGCACCCGCTAGCGGCGTACACCAACTTAAACAAGTATTCGACTATGCAGCGACCAACGCCCTGTGTGGGCATCTGTTCGACCACCTATGGGGATCTCGTGTGTCGCGGCTGCAAGCGGTTCGCACACGAAATTGTCGAGTGGAATGGTTATGCGACCGATCAGAAAAACGCCATCTGGCTCCGCCTGCGCAGTTTGCGGGATTCAGTGACCGAAGATCTGCTGCAGGTGACCGATGCGGTCCGCTTTGACAACGCGCTGAAAGAGCTGCGGTTCACCGGGTCAGACGACAGTAGCTCAGGTAAAGCATTCGAGCTTCTGCGTCGCCTGGCGGCGCGCGGACTCGCTCCCTCCGGCGCCGGCCTCAAACTTGTGGGTTACAGCGATGACCGCGATGGGATCCAGCAACTGTTGGTTGATGTCGATCGCGAGTTCTATACGCGATCACGTGCCTACTACGAACGAAGCTTCAAAATCGCAAGCCTATGATCCGGGCGTGGCCCACCGCATCGGAGTTTCTGTATTGCCGCACACCAGATGCCTGGCTTGATCGCGCCTGCAGCGATGTTGCGACCTTGCTGATCGACCATGCCAATGCCGAGAAAAAAGCTGCCGGTACCGCCTTGAGTCTGTTGTATCGCTACGTTGACCACGATCAGTTGCTGCTGAAGCTTTCACGTCTGGCACGCGAAGAACTGCGGCATTTTGAACAGCTGGTGGTAATCCTGCGAAAACGCGGCATTGCCTATGTGCATGTGCCACCGGGTCGTTATGCCGGTGCTTTGCGCAAGGGGGCCAGTACATCGGAACCCCGGCGCCTGGTTGATGTGCTGCTGATCAGCGCTATTGTCGAGGCTCGCTCCTGCGAGCGATTCGAGGCGTTGACTGGTGTGCTGGATGCCGAGCTTGCAGACTTCTACGCAAAACTGATGGACTCAGAAGCCCGGCATTTTGTTGGGTACCTGGATCTGGCACATCATTATGGTGACGCCGATTACATATCGCAGCGCCTTGCCGAACTGCTGAAGCGTGAAGGTGACCTCATCCTGAGCACAGATCCCGAGTTTCGATTTCACAGTGGCGTGCCGCAAACCGCGAAAGCTCTCTGACGGTTTGATCAGCTAAGTACCAGCGGCATCGCACGAAGCGAGAGCTGCGTATCATTCTGCAGGATCTGCCAGCTGCACCGATCCCAGGCACCCAGCACATAGCGCTGCCCCCACGTGTGGGTATGCACACCGGGTCTGTGCGTATGGCCATGGATCAAGGTGGCGATGTTGTGCTCACTGGCTAACTCGTCGACCGCTGACAAGGTCACATCGGTTATGTTGGTTGATTTGTTAGCACTGGACTCGCGGCTCTGCGACCGCATCATTCTGCCGATCGCGAATCGTTCTTCGAGTGATCGCGCAAGAACGTCCTGCTGCCATGCGTCCCCGCGAAGCGTAGCCCGCAGCGCCTGATAGGCAGTGTCTTCCGTGCACAGTGCGTCACCGTGGCAGAGCAGGATGCCGTCGGCGGTAAAAAACGGTTCGCTGATCAGGCTGACCCCGGTTTCCTGCGCAAACCGTGAACCGATCAGAAAGTCGCGGTTGCCATGCATCAGGTTTACCTGGCACTGCCTGGTGGTCGCCACAAGACTTGCGCGCAGGGCGTCCGCAAACTCGGTGTTGTCGTCATCGCCAATCCACATCTCGGTGAGGTCACCAAGAATCATGACCTCGTCAACATTGCCCGCGGCCCAGGCGAGACACGCAGCGAAGCTCGTGTATCGGGGGTCGTGCGCATCTTCAAGATGCAGATCGGATATGTACAGGCGCGTGGTCATCGCGCATCGGCCCAGCGAGCCGCGGTCAGCGTGTTCTGCAGAAGGCTGATCACCGTCATGGGACCAACGCCGCCGGGCACTGGCGTGATCCACGATGCCCGTTCGCTTGCCGCCTCAAATTGCACATCGCCATGCAGTTTGCCGTTGGCTGCCCGGGTGATGCCGACGTCAATCACAATGGCGCCTGGTTTGATCCATTCCCCGCTGACGAGACCCGGCTTGCCCACCGCCGAAACCACAATGTCTGCCCGTTGAACCACAGCGCGTGTATTCCGGCTGAACTTGTGGGCGGTAGTGACGGTACAGCCAGCCAGCAGCAGTTCGAGACCCATGGGTCTCCCCAGATGATTGGATGCTCCGATAACAGTTGCGTCTAATCCACGGATGGCCACACCGGTGTGATCCAGTAACTGCATTACCCCGAGCGGAGTACACGACCGTAAGGCGGGTCGTCGTACCGCCAGACGCCCGATGTTGTAGGGATGGAAACCATCCACATCCTTGAGGGGATCAATCCGTTCAATGATGGCATCGGAATTAATGTGGGCGGGCAGGGGTGTCTGAACCAGGATGCCGTGAATTTGTGGGTCCGCGTTCAACTCATCGAGAAGCTTTTCCAGCTCCGCCTGAGTGATGGCCTCTTCAAAATGATAGGCGGCGGAATGAAAGCCGACTTCTTCGCAGTCACGGCGCTTGGCTTTCACGTACACGAGGGATGCTGGATCGTTGCCGATCAGGATGACCGCCAGACCTGGCGCGCGCAGGCCGAGCGCGAGACGCTGCCGGACCTCTTCACACAGGGTTGCGCGAAGACCTTTCGCGATGCTTTTTCCGTCGAGAATTCTAGCGGTCAATCAAGCGTTCCTGAGCAAACTGCGCATTCTACATATTTCCGCGCAGAGTAAACGGCGTTTGACGCCCCTATATCCCGTCAGTATCATCCGCGGGCCGCCGGAATCGGGCAATCGGGGTATAGCGCAGTCTGGTAGCGCGCCTGCTTTGGGAGCAGGATGTCGGGAGTTCAAATCTCTCTACCCCGACCAACTTTGCCGACTTTTCTGATTGGGGCGGCGATCGGCCACGGCCAAAGCGCCCGTAGCTCAACTGGACAGAGCATCGGCCTTCTAAGCCGAGGGTTGAAGGTTCGAGCCCTTCCGGGCGTACCAGGTTGGACTGGTTGATCGTTCGACAAACCACTTTAATGGTGGACGTAGCTCAGCTGGTAGAGCTCCGGGTTGTGATCCCGGCGGTCGTGGGTTCGAGCCCCATCGTCCACCCCATTTCGAGTTGTCTGGACTGGTTTAGTCCTGGCAACACCATTTGATCAGAGAAAATTTTTTAGCGACCATGCAGATATCAGTTGAAACGACCAGCGGCTTAGAACGTCGTCTGACCATCGTTGTACCCTCGCAGGACTTTGAAGGGCAGATCACTGCCAAACTGGCAGAGGCCAGGGAGCGCATCAACCTGCCCGGCTACCGGCGTGGCAAAGTCCCTTTAAAAGAAGTTCGACGGCGTCTTGGCAGTGCCGTGCGCCATGAAGTCGCCGGTGAACTGATGCAGCAGAGCTTTATCGAGGCAGTGGGTGCAGAAGAGATCACCCCGGCCGGTTCACCGAGTCTCGAAGTGGTCAAGATGGACCCGGGAATCGATTTCGA
>JAQBYL010000249.1 GCA_027622495.1 Pseudomonadota bacterium | reverse complement strand
ACTGTCTGGCGTTGACCAGACGGGGTATTGATCTATCCCCCGGAAGTTAATTCTGTGCGGCCCCCAGAGCCACGACGGCTCAATACAACGGCGTCAGCGCAGGCAATGGAATCGGAATGAGTATGGGGCGATGTGAACTCGGAGACGCCCGCATCGGCAGAGGAATAACCAATGGCCAAAGCAACGCGAGCGAGTCAATCGCACAAGATACCGAACGCGCGAAAAAGACGTGCTGGCTCACGCGTTGCTGCCCGTGCGGCGGTCGCGCCGGACTTCGAGATGACCAACGCATGGCATCTGCGGCTCGACGAAAAGGGCAATGTTGAATGGGTGTCGGATGATCGGACCTTGTCTGTGCAGCCCGCAACTTCGTTCATGCAGCGCATCGAGGACTGGTTTTTCAGTCATCTGCCCAGCGAAGGTGAACTGTAGCTCGGCCGTCAGGCCTGCAGATCAAACGGTGCTGCCACAGGGATATGTCAGTCGATGGGTTGTAACTGATGCGCGCAAAGCAATCGAAGCGGGTGTCACTGAACTTGGATTTGAGATTTTGATCGAGAGCGATACTCTGGCGGGTGTTCTGAATGCGTGCCGGTCGAATCCCTGGGAGGTTGATGCCGACGCCTGGGCACGGTGTTCTATGTACTACTTCATGCAAGCAAACGGCTGGGAGTATGTGTACTACCAGAATGAAGATGAGTCTATTCCCCCCGAGCTTTGGGTTGGTGGTGACGGATATTTTTCAAATCAGGCAAGTACAGAGCCTGGTTGGGTCAGATTCTGGGGAGAAACAGCGATAGCATTCGGAGAACCCTTCCGTTCCTACATCGATGAACGAGTGGTGAAAAACCCAGCATATTCCAGTACCAAGAATGATTAACCGACCGCCCTGTAATAGAAAGTTGAGGGGGTTAATTTCAGTCGCTCGAACACGATTGCCGCCTGGGGTGAGTTTATTGGGGGGATTGCTGGTGTGCCGCAGGGTCCGGCACGCCGATGGTCGCGACAGATGTGCGGATTAATCCGCTTATCCGCTACACAGCGCAGCAGATTCGACAGACTGGTCACGATCTCCAGGTCTTCCACATGGAGCGTTTGCTGACGCCTGCATGAGGTAGGACGACCGTGAAAGCGTTTGGCCAACGCCTGATGTGCTGGCGTTTGGATCGAAGAGCTTCATCAGGGTGCGCCGCTTCTCAGGCTCTGCGATATCTTGGTTGATAGCCGCCCTGGAGTCTCCGAGCTCACATCGCTGAGGAGAGTTACTTTCCGGGGGATATATCAATACCCCGGTGTTGACCAGACAGGCTGTATGTTTATACAGTCACACGATGGCCGACTTTCCCAGACTCCGCAAACTGCACCGCCAGCGCACACGGCGACGGCATGACGTCGAAGTGCTTGGCGGGCACGAACTTGCACAGCGGCTGGGGGTAGAGGTTGACCAGCTGATTGTCTATCTGACCCGGCAGAACTGGCCGTTTCACATAGACAGTTCACTGACCGCATGGATGACCCTGCGTAAGCATACGTGCACGCCGGTGTTCGAATCAGCTGCGCAAGGCTGCCTGCCGCCAGGCTCGTCTGAATGATTCAAAGTCCGCAAAACGCTGCGATCGGTGGCGCTCACAGGCTTTTCTGGCCACTGCAAACACTGCATCACCCGCTCTGAAGGCTGCTCTGTTCACGCTGCCATCCCCGATGAACTCAAACAGAAAGCGACCCAGCGTGTACACGTTGGTCAGTTCGTCAATCGGCGCACCCCGCTCGAACTCCTCGGGCGCCATGAAGCGGCTCGACCCGAACATCCGTCCCATCTCGTTAACCGATGGTCCCCAGCGGCTGTTGTCGAGATCGATCACGCGGATCTGTTGACCGGACCAAAGCAGGCATCCGTCATACAGATCGACCACGATGAGACCCTGTTTGACCAGATCGGCGACCAGATCGATGAGTCTGCTCAGGTGTTTGATCAGTTGCAGATGCGGCTGCTGGCGAAAACGCTGATACACACTGTCAGGATCTGCCCGATTAGCCTTGTCAGCCCGCACGAGGTCGCCGTCAAACCACTCATAAACGAGAAACACACCATCCACCGACCGCACCATCGCATACAGGGCAGTCAGGATCGGATGGTCTACCGTTCGTGCGATGAGCGCTGCATTTTCGAGCAGCGCAAGGCGCTGGGGGTGATTGAGAACGGGACGTTCGTCTGCGGCCTCGCCAGCAGTTTTAACGAAGTAACGCTCATCACCGATCCGGACTTCATAACACACGTTGCCGGAGTCCTGCTGGTCGAAGACCTGCGCTACTAACCCGTGACTTCGTATATAAGCTTCGGCTGACAGATGCGTGGACACGGGCCAGGTGTGCATACCCGTGCTTCAGACTGTGGCTTTACGTCGTATCACGTAGCTGCAGCGTTGCCCGCCTGCCAGCAGGTATTCCGAGCGGATGACCTCAACGTCATCCCCGAGCAACGTTTCGAACAGCTTGAGCTCGTTGCTGCAGAACCCCTGACAGCGGCTTGCTGCCGCGCAGATGGGGCAATGGGCTTCGGTGAGCAGCCAGGTTTCGCCATCGCGTTCAAGACTCGCCATGTAGCCCTCCCGGGCACGCATTGCGGTCAGCCGTTTGAGCCGGCCGTTCAAGCTCTGAACACCGTTTAGATGCTCGCTGTAGATCTGCAGGTTCTCCTCAAAACGGTGCTTGATGATCTTCTCAAGACCGGCCGCACCCATGGTTTTCTCGATCGTGTCGATGAGTCTGACCGTCAACTCACTATGGGTATCGGGAAAACGCTGTTGTGCCGCGGCATTCAATGACCATACCTGTGCCGGTCGGCCTACCCCTTCGCTCCGCCGTCGCATTTCAATGAACTGTGCCTGTGACTTCAGGTGCTGCCGAACCGCTGGAACACTGATCTCGAGCGCATCGGCCAGGGCCCGGGTGGTGAGTTCACCGCGGGTTTTCAACAACATCAGCATACGTTCAGAAGTACGATCGGCTGGCAAACTGGATCTCCTGTTCGGTGATAACACAATGGGTTCTTACGCTTGGCTATTTTATAACAAATATATTCCATAAATGGGCTGGACATTTTCTTTATTTAGAAATATAAATATTTCTAAATAGACCACCCGATTTCCGGCAAGACTGCGACAGATGAGAGAAACGCGATGAAACTTGAACACGCCAACATAGCCGCCGTAGATACCGCTGGTCTGACCCGCTTTCTGACCAGCGCATTCCCCGACTTCAGACTTCGCGGCGAGGGTGTCGACCAGGCCGGGCGACCCTGGTGCCACATCGGCAACGACATTTTTTATCTGGCGATCAGCACGGTGGCAAAACCATCCGGCCGCCAACCCTACTCCAACATCGGCGGGCTCAATCACCTGGGTTGGGAGGGCGACGATGTAGCTGCGCTTGAAGCCCGCATGCTTGAAAACGGCTTCGAGCCCAACCTGCGCGAAACCGGTCATCCTGCGCGCAGCCGGATTTACTTTTACGATCCAGATGGCAATGACTGGGAATTCGTTCAGTATTTCAGCACCGATCCGGCCGTTCGAAACGATTACAGCCTTTGAGGACCGCATCAGGTGAGGCTCGCAGCACTAACCCCGCAACCCGATGAGATCAATCCATGATCAGTTCATGGCTACGCACTCAGATAGATCAGGACGCTGTGCCCGGCTATGCTGAAACCTTTAATCGTATCCGCGCCCAGATTGGCCGTGATGGCTCCGCCGCGGTGCTCAACGCACGTCTACCGGAGCTGATTTCAGGCTGGTATCGCCACACTTATCATCCCTTCATTCGCCTCGGCTACGGCGTGGAATTCAATGTCGATAGTGAGATTGCCGCAGGGCTCGCCTACCTGAGCCTGCTTGGATCAAATCCCACCCTGGCGCATCGCGCTGATCAGGCGATGTCTGACTCTGGTGACGTGGACGGTCTCTTTGCCGGGGCCGCTGCCTGCCAGCTTCGACCGAAAGGCCGCATGTTTGACGAACGCGCTAACCTGATGATCGACCACCCTGCATTCGCCGCGCTGATCCTGCCGCAGAGTCTGTCATTGAGAGCATTGTCACGCACCGCTTTAAAAGTGTTTGCGGCGACCTCCGACTTCTTTGCCCTGCACCTGGTTACGGCTTCTCACGCGTGGCGCGCGCTTAAACCCTACATTGGCCCGGATCGTGAGCCTCGGCAGGGACGACCACGATTTCAAACTCGCCCATACCTGTGTGCGGCAGGCGGAGCACTTCGCTGACCCCGAATTCGTGAACGTTGCCGCACGCTATTTAACCCGCGCCCCGAGCGGCTGAGCCCTGAAGGCTCGAAGCTGTTCACTCCGGGTACTGATGCGGATGATCTTTGAGCTCCTGGCGGGGATCTGCTGAAGCCGGGGGGTTACCCGTTCGATGCCCGAAGCCCAGTCCAGATCCACCTGAATCTCAACATCGTACAGATCACTGGATGTCCGATTCGACACACGCATGATCACGCCTTGCGCATCGCGTGCAAGCTCTGCCTGAATGTATTTCTGTGGGGAATTGGCAAGGTCCAGACGAAGCAGGCTGACCAGCGCGGCCTGACCGCTTTCGCTGCGGCTCGCTGCCGCCGCTTCGTAGTATTTAATCGCGGTTGCCTGATCGCCCTGAGCTTCGGCGATCTTGCCCAGTTCATTGAGCGCAACCGCTGTTGGGAGCAGTTTCGCGCTGGCAGTCAGATCGGCCTTGGCAGCGTCGGAGTTTGCCAGCGCAACGTGGGCGAGCCCGCGACTCAAGTACAGTGAAAACAGATTGTCCTGGATGCCGATGGCGCGATCGTAGTTGGTCAGAGCGTCCTTGTAGCGCTTCTGTGTCTGACGGATGTCGCCACGTAAGCCGTGAAACGACGGCTCCGACGGGTAAAGCCTGAGGGCTTCGTTCACCTTGCTCAACGCCTCATCAGGTTTGTCGGCAGAAAGCGCAGCTTGAGCTTCGTCAAAGGCCTTATAGGCGGGCTCGGCCTGTCTCAGACCGCGCAGCGCAGCCTGGTAGCGGTCCGCACCGAACTCCCCGTTTGTATAACCTTCTGAGCGCAGAGTTCTGACCAGACCTTTGTTGTTCGCAACCCGCTCTGCCGATGGTGGGTGACTGGCAAACAACCCCTGGATAAAATCGGTCTGTTTTTCGCCAGAAAGGCGTAAAAAAGTTTCCTGCAGAGTCACGGCTGCCTGTGGGTCATAGCCTGCCTCGGCGAGCATCCGGGTCCCGTAAAAGTCCGCTTCCCGCTCTGCATCGCGGCCATATCGCTGGGTGATCAACTGCGCGCCGACCATTGCGCCCTGCATGACCATACCGCCGTATTCGGTGGTCTGAGCCCCGACCGCTGCGGCCAGCATCGCACCCTGAAGCAGCATGCCCCGCTCCATCGCTTCAGCGCCGTGTCTGCCGGCCGCATGGATCACTTCGTGCCCGAGGACCGCAGCGAGTTCGGCTTCGTTCTTCATCTCGAGCAATAGACCCCGGTTCACGGCAATCTTGCCACCTGGCAGTGCCCACGCATTGGGGACCGGGTTATTCAGGATGACAAACTCATAGGGCAACCGGGCCGGGCTTTTCGCGCTCACGCGATTACCCACCTGTGTTACGTAGGCCACGAGCTCAGCGTCTGCCACAAACTGACCACCCTGCATCTGTTGCGAGGGCACGTACTGTTGTGTGCCGATAGCGATCTGCTGCTCAGTTGATACCCAGCCAAGTTCGGTTTCACCGGTGATCGGGTTGGTAATGCATCCTCCCAGACCGATCAGTGGCAGGCCCATGCAAAGCAAACGCAAACTACGCATCGAGACTCCTTTTACCGTTCAACTAAAATGCCGGCTTCACCCGACAATATATGCGCATCCGGGATGGGGGGGTAATCCGCGAGCAATTGGCAAGGTCAGCCGGGCGCTCGCCTCCATATTACTTCCACGGTTGCTAATATCTGCATCCAGCATTCCCGCCTAGTATGCAAGCTTGATCCACATCTGTGAGGACCAACAAAGATCATGCAACTGAACAGCGAAACCACCGTCGCAGCCGAGCAGGATATGGAGCTCTCCTTCAGTGAGACAGCCCTTCTGATGGGAGCTTTTCTGCTGCTGGCGGCCGGAATTCTGTCGTTCGCAACTTTTTGAATTAGAAGACGATTACAAAACGTAGGCTAAACGAGCCAGGTCTCTCCAACTGACACTCGTTAAAAAGTTCTCTCCAACCTTGTGATGACCTATATGGCAACCCCGCGAAAGCGGGGTTTTTTTTCGTGCGCCAGGCATGGCGCGAAGCGCCTTGACGGGCGCTGTCCCTGACGCTGTGGTGGCAAC
>JAQBYL010000248.1 GCA_027622495.1 Pseudomonadota bacterium | reverse complement strand
AAGGTATCAAGATCATCATCTTTGTTGACCTGATCCTGGGTCCGACCCTGACACTCATCGTGTTCAAACCAGGCAAACCGGGGCTCAAAACAGACCTGACCCTGATCGGCGTGTTCCAGACCGTCTGCCTGCTGGCAGGCACTTACGTGGTATGGAGCGAGCGCCCCATCGCCATGGTGTTTCAGGACGGTCAGTTTTTCAGCATGAGCCGCGACGATTTCACCGCGTTTGGCGTCGAGGTCCCAGATCTTTCCAGATTCAACCAGCCATCTCCCGTATGGGTGTCGGTGGCGATTTCCAAAGATCCAACCGAACAGAGTGAACTTCGCAAACGTGCGCTGGAAACAAAGCAACCGCTGCGAACCATGACTGAGCTATACGTCCCGTTCAGTACAGATCACCTCAATTTTGACAAAGACCCTTACCCCAACGACAGAATTCTCGACCGAGATCGCGACACCCAGGATGTTCCGCGCTGGCTGGCTGAACACGGAGGCACGCTCGAGGACTACGCGTTTTACCGGTTCGGCACCCGCTACCGGTTCATCTTCATCGGTGCCGACAGAGCAACCCATCGGATCAAAGGCATTCTGAAAACACCCGGTCCGCTCTAACCAGACTTAAAAAAACCAGCGCGCTGCCGGTGGTAACGGAAGGATGTCTTCCAGCCGCTCCTCCAGCCGGTCAAGCTGCGCCAGCATCGGCTGATCATCTATCTTCAGGGCCAGGGCCTTAAGCAGATTGAAATAGCGTTTTGCTGCCATCGGATCCTGCCGCACCAGATACGGCAACATCGGCAGTACTCGGCCCGTCAACAGACGGTAACCCAGATCCAGCCGGTTGCCAGCCTGATATCGTTTAATCATCTCGTCGATGGCCGGAACAAAAAGCGGATCGATACTGATTGAGCGCAGGAGCAGATTTTCCGGTTGTTCGGACTCTTCAAGCGGTGCGATCTCATGGCGCACCACAAATCGGTACATACTCATCAACGCCAGAGTGTTCCAGGGATCCAGTCTAACGGCGCGGCGGTATGCAGCCAGGGTCTGCTCCTGAAGGTAGTCCGACTGCCGTGTAGTTTCTGACCTTTCAACTAGGAGCTGCTGTTCCAGAAGTGCCGCTTCAACGTAAGCAGGTAACCCTCTGGAGCCGTTCAACTGCTGGGCGAACTTTGCATATCTGAGCATCTGCTCAGGGTTCTGCCGATAACTTTGGGCAAACGGCACGGAACTCTGATTCTGAAACACTCCGGCGGAAAACGTATCGATGGCCAGATAACCCAACACCAGCCAACTGAAAATCAGCGCCGCCCAGGTGGCATTGCGGATCTGGATCTGATCGCGAACCAACGTGACCGCACGTGCCTCAGTGTGCAACAGAAGCTTGCCCGCCATCAGACCGATCAGGAGCGACAGCACCGGTGTGTAGAACACAAAGTTGACCGCCGCGTGTGCGGCCACGCCACCCAGCGCCAGCAGCAGACCCAGGGATTCAGACGACCTGTCACCGCTGCGCAGTACGCGGAAAAAACGCAACCCCAGTCCCAGCGCAAACAGGACAGCCACGGCAAAGAGCGGCACACCGCCTTCCGTTAAAAACTGCACGTAGTCGTTGTGCACGAACTTTCCCGCAGTCTCTTCGTCGACGGGCAGGCGAAAGATCCGGTACATCAGCGGAAAAACGAATACACCTATACCAGTCAGCGGTGCTTCCAGAAACATGGCCAGTGCCGACCGAATCAGCGCCAGGCGGATTTCAATGCCCGAACCCAGGTTCTCCGGGTTGAGAGCGGGATTAACCCCATCGTTCACCGCTGAACCGAAGAACATGCCGGCATTGAACAGCGCATAGGCTGCGACGGTTACCAGCGTACAGGCGAGAACCGGACCAACCGGCTGCCTGCGACTCAAAAACAAGCCAAACCAGATGGCGAGCGCGACCCAGACAATCAGCACGCTTACCCGCGACTGTGTGGCAAACAAAGCAGTCAACACAAGTAGGATGGCTCCCAGCAGCAGGGTCGTTTGGTTAGCCTGCAGGGTTCTCGCCGACGCACCCTGCAGATACCTGTGCATCCATGGGAGCGCAACAAGATACAACAGGCTGCCGTAGTTGTTCGGGTCCTGCAGGGGTAGCCCAGCGCGCGCACCGGTGGCAAAAAGATTGACCACCGAAACCAGCGCGAACATCAGCACCAGCAGACTGATCAATCGCCATAACAGTTCGACACCACGGTCGCTCAGACCACTCGCCATGATGAACCCCAGGGGAGCCAGCGCCAGCGCCCAGGCTGCCGTGAAGCTCGACTCCTTGCTCAGGCTGAACTGGTAGCTCACGATGATGGCGACAAGGGCGGCAATCGCAAGACCCGCGGCAAACGGTGATGACGACAGGGTCTGGCTCAAACGGGACGCCCCGACCACCGAAAGAGCCGTCAGCAGACAGAAGATGGCAAACAACAGCACGATGGGGTTCACGGCAGAACCATAGAACAACGTCAGTGATGCAAAACACAGCAGCGTGCCGCCAACGGCGATGGCAGATCTCAATGGGCTAACGGAATGCAGTGCGGGCATGTGCGACGAAACTGGTGCCGGAACGGAGACTCGAACTCCGGACCTATACATTACGAATGTACCGCTCTACCAACTGAGCTATTCCGGCGCGTGCCTGCCCGATACTAAGGCGCGCAGCATACCTATTTTTGCAGGGGCGGAAAAGTCGTAATCAGCAGCGATCGCCACCCGGATAGGTGAGACACACAGTAACGCCCGCGACATCGGTTGCTGTGACGTCATAGGTGCCAGCGCCGCCATCGGCGATGCTGTAGGTCGTGCCATCGTCACTCTGCGGCGCCCAGCCGGTACCTGCGGTGATGGCTGCAAGATCCGCTGCCACCAGAAGAAAGGCCCCGGTGCGCAGGCGTCGGTCTTCCTGGAAGACCTCGATGGTCGAGATGTTCTGGATCAGCACGCCTTCCCTGGATGTCTGGATGTAGTCGGTGTAACTCGGCACCGCAATGGCGGTGACCACTGCCAATATCCCCACGGCGATCATTACTTCGATCAACGTGAAACAATGATGTGTCGTCATAGCGCAGTCCTTCGAAAACTAACCAGGAACAAGAGGGAAAAAACAAAATGGAAAAAGGAGGGGCGAACCCCTCCTTGATCACGCGTAACCCGCGATCCGGTTAGATATCATCCCAGCGGATGACGTTCTGCTCGGCTGACAGATCGGCGAAGGCGCCATAAAGGGGCCGGTCAAAGGTAACCTGCCACAGACCACCCAAGAAGTCGTTGGCAACCGTTGCACCCACAACACCAGAGGCGTCGTCCTGTTCAGTAGCGTACGGAGCGTCACCACCAGGTGAGGTACCACCGTTGCCGTTCAGCAGTACCAGCAATGCCGTCTGGTCGTATAGTGCATCCAGGTCACCAAGCACCCGACGTCCCATGGCCATATCGGCCTGCGCCTTGCGCAGCTCGTTCTGAACAAAGCGCGAACCTTCTTCATAGTGAGAAGAGATCTTCGCCAGGTTCGAGTTCTCGATGTAGTCCTGATAAGCGGGCAGAGCCACAGCGGCCAGGATGCCAATGATGGCTACCACGATCATCAATTCGATAAGGGTGAAACCCTTTTGGATCATTTTCATTAGAAGCATTACTCCATTTACTTGTTATACAAACGTGGCAGTTTGAGCCTGGGCCCTCCGCCGCATCCTTGCGGGTAGAGAAGCAAAGGCCATGCCAGAACCTGCACACCCGCCTATTTCCGAATAAATACATATTAAAGTCAATCAGTTAGCGTGAAACTGAGTCAATGCCAGCGGTCCGCGTAAGCCCCTTCCGGGAAGACAGAGAAGTTTCTGCCCACGTCACTTGGTGACCAGCAGGGTCACTTTGTTGCTTGTTTGTCGACCTTCCGCGAGCGCGCGCAGACAACGCGACTGCGCGTTCCACGGCTTTCGAAGATGCAGATTCTGTTCCATCTGGCGCACATAAACTGCGGTAAAACGCTCGATCTGAGGAAGTGTGAACCTCGTATCGACACCCCCGTGACGCAGGAATAGACTTCGCGAGCTTCGAAACTGTAAGGTGCTTCAAGTCAGCACAAGGATTGCACCGCCCCATGGCAACTGAATCAGTCCCGATCAGCGGTCTGGCCAGACGGTTGGTGGACGAAGGCATGTTAGATGCCGAAACCGCCAGCAGGGCCAGTGAAGAAGCTCGCAAGCACGGAACCCCTTTTGTTTCGCACCTGGTCCGCAACGGCCTGGTCGAGGCTCGCGCCATTGCCATCAGTGCATCGGAGGAATTCGGTGTTCCACTGATCGATCTCAGCGCGTTCGACCTCGAAGCAATCCCCCGGGATCTGGTCAAGGATTCGCTTATCCGCCAGCACAACGCACTGCCGCTGATACGCCGCGGTGTGCGCCTGTTTGTAGCTGTCTCGGATCCGACCAATCTGTCGGCTCTGGACGAAATCAAATTCCATACCGGGGTGAGTACCGAACCGATCCTCGTTGAAGAAGACAAGCTCACAGCGATCATTGAACAGTTCCTGTCAGAAAACGAAGACGACGGCCTCGGTGACCTGGGCAACGACGACCTCGAAGACCTCGACATCGAGGCGATGGACGACACCAAAAAACCCGAGGACGTCAACGCCACCAATCTGGATGAAACCCCGATCGTCCGGTTCGTGAACAAAATGCTTTTCGACGCCATCAAGATGGGCGCATCAGACATTCACTTCGAACCCTACGAAAAATCCTACCGCGTGCGCTTTCGTACCGACGGCATTCTGCAGGAGATGACCAAACCACCGGTCAACCTGGGGACCCGCCTGGCCGCGCTATTAAAGGTGATGTCGAAGATGGACATCTCCGAACGCCGCGTGCCGCAGGACGGCCGCATCAAGATGAAGCTGTCCAAGACCCGCTCCATCGATTTCCGGGTCAACACCCTACCCACCCTGTGGGGTGAGAAGATCGTGTTGCGGATACTCGACCCACAGAGTGCAAAAATGGGCATCGAGCAGCTCGGCTTTGAGGAAGTTCAGCAGAAGCTGTTCATGGACGCCATTCACAGACCGCAGGGCATGGTTCTGGTCACCGGGCCGACCGGCAGCGGTAAAACCGTGAGTCTGTACACGGGCCTCAACATCCTCAATACCCCGGAGCGCAACATCGCCACGGCTGAGGATCCGGTGGAAATCAACCTGGAAGGCATCAACCAGGTGCATGTGAACAAGAAGGTGGGGCTCGACTTTGCCGTGGCCCTGCGCTCGTTCCTGCGCCAGGACCCCGACATTGTGATGGTCGGTGAGATCCGCGACCTGGAAACTGCAGAGATCGCCATCAAAGCCGCCCAGACCGGTCACCTGGTCATGTCGACGCTGCACACCAATTCGGCTGCAGAAACCCTGACCCGTCTACGCAACATGGGGGTCCCGGCGTTCAACCTGGCGACTTCGGTAGACCTGATCATCGCCCAGCGGCTGGCAAGACGGCTGTGTGTGCACTGCAAGCGGCCCATCGACGTGCCGGAAGAGACGCTTAAGGCAGAAGGCTTTACAGATGAGGACATCGCGTCAGGTCTGGAGATCTTCGAACCCAACGTTGCGGGCTGCGATAAATGTAATGGTGGCTACAAGGGCCGAGTCGGAATCTATGAAGTAGTTAAAATAACTCCAGAGATGTCTCGTATTATCATGGAAGATGGAAACAGCATTCAGTTGGCAGAGCAGGCTCGCGTGCACGGCTTCAACGATCTGCGCCGCTCGGGTCTGATGAAAGTCGTGCAGGGTCTGACCAGTCTGGCGGAAGTCAACCGGGTCACGACCGGTCATTAAAGGCAGCAGTAAATGTCAGCAAGCGCAATATTTGTCTGGGAAGGTACCGACAAACAGGGCAAGAAGACCAAAGGCGAAATCGCAAGCACTACGCCGCCGATCGCCAAGGCCGAACTTCGCCGTCAGGGCATCAAAGCCAACAAGGTCCGTAAGAAGTCCAAGGGCTTTTCATTGGGTGGTGGAGGCGGGGTTAATGCCGCAGACATCGCTCTCTTTACCCGTCAAATGGCCACCATGATGCGCGCCGGTGTGCCGCTGGTTCAGGCCTTTGACATCGTCGCCGAAGGTCTCGATAAACCCAAGGCCGCTGCACTGATACGCGACCTGCGCAACGAAGTGTCTGGTGGCTCGAGTTTTGCCGGATCTCTACGCAAACACCCGCTGTATTTTGACGATCTGTTCTGCAACCTGGTGGACGCCGGTGAGCAGTCTGGTGCGTTAGAAACCATGCTCGATCGGATTGCCACCTACAAAGAAAAGACCGAGTGGCTGAAAGCAAAAGTCAA
>JAQBYL010000247.1 GCA_027622495.1 Pseudomonadota bacterium | reverse complement strand
ATGCCCGCCTGGAAGAGATACGCGAGATATTCCGCGAAAGTCTGGCAGACCGCACGGCGGAAGAGTTGTTTCATGCGGCTCAACAACAGCGTGTGCCGTTTGGCCTGGTGCCGGATCTCGCGGCGTTGTTCGATCTGCCACCGCATCGCGAACGTGGTTTTTTTCAAGAAGTGGACCATCCTGTGTGCGGATCGGTTCAGGTCCCGGGTGTTCCGTTTCGCTCCGATGGTGTGCAGCTTAATATCCGGCGGCCACCGCTTCTTGGTGAGCATACGCAGGAGGTACTGGCACAGATCAAAGCGGCCCCGCCTTCGCGCCAGTCGTCAGGGCCTAACCCTTTGCCTCTTGACGGGGTGCGGGTGGTCGATCTATCGATGTTTTTTGCCGGTCCGTCGGCGACGCAGATACTTGCTGATGCCGGTGCCGATGTGATCAAGATTGAATCCATTCAGCGCATTGACGGCTGGCGCGGTAGCGGTATTGCCACAGAAAGTGGCTTACCCGGCTGGGAAGCCTCTCCCTACTTCAACTGGATCAACCGTAACAAACGCGACATCACACTGGACCTGACAGATCCACGTGGCATCGCGGTGGTGAAATCGCTGGTTCGCGACGCAGATATTGTGATCGAGAACTACACCCCTCGTGTGATGGAAAAGTTCGGCTTGAGCTACAGCACACTGCGCGCCATCAACCCGCGACTGATCATGATTTCTCTTTCCGGCTTCGGGGCCACCGGGAGCTGGCGCGATTATGTAGCCTTCGGCATGTCGACCGAGCAGATGTCAGGTGTTGCCCACCTGACTGGTTATTCTGGGGAAGAGCCGTTGTTTACCGGCATGACCGGGGGTGATCTCTTTTCCGGTGTCATGGGCGCCATAGACTTGCTGGCTGCACTTTACCGTCGCGAGCAGACCGGTGTGGGTCAGTACCTGGATTTCAGTCAGATCGAGGCATGCAATATGTATGTGGGAGATGCCATGACTGGCTGGTCACTGGCGCACGTTGACCCGGGCCGGTCAGGCAATACCCACTCAGGATATGCGCTGCAGGGGATATTCCCCTGCGCCGAAAATGGCTGGATTGCCATAACCTGTCGATCGACAGAGCAGTTGAAAACGCTTTGCCACATCGCAGGCATACCCGACACTCAGGAAGATATATCGGCTGATCTTGCATTGTGGACAGTGTCGCAGGCCAAAATGCCCCTGATGCACCAACTGCAGAACGCAGGGGTTCCTGCCTGTGCAGTGTTCAATGGCCCCGACCTGCTGAATGACCCTCACCTTGCAGCGCGTCAGGCCTATCTTGCGCAGGATCGTCCGGGATTAGGGGTAAAACACTATCCGGCGCAACCCTATCGCTTCAATCGAAGCGTACCGCCACCGCAACGTCGCGCACCGCTGCTCGGTGAACACCTGGAAGAAATCCTGGGTCAGGAGGCCGGCCTGAGTTCCGATGAGATCGTTGAGCTTGTGATCGATGACGTGATCGGCACGGTGCCGCTGGCCGCGCGCTGACTTTAGGCCAACTGATCCCGCGCCCGCTCCTGGATCAGGGTCCGACGTTGGGCAACGATCTCTGGTGACGGGGAGACATGCCGCCGGCAGATATCCGCTTCGTAAGTCATGGCATCTCCCAACGACAGATCATAGGCGTGATCAATCTGCCGCTTGTAGTCGTACATGACTTCCGGCACGCACGACAGCATGTCCCGGGCCAGTTGCTCACAGGTGGGTAGCAGTTCATCCCGTGCAACGATGCGGTTCACCAGGCCCCACTCATAAGCTTTTTGCGCCGAGAGGAAATTCCCGGTTAACGAAAGCTCCTTTGCCCGTGCCAGCCCTACCGCGCGCGAAAGACGAGCCCCCAGACCCCAACCGGCAATCAGCCCCACCCGTGCGTGGGTATCGGCGAAACTTGTTTCTGGTGTAATCACCAGAAGATCGCAGGACAACGAGATTTCGAACCCTCCGGTAACGGCTACACCATTGATGGCGCCGATTACCGGCTGACGCAGCGCACGTAACAGAGATGGCGGGTCCGCTGGTTGCGGAGCATTCGGGTCGCCGTCGCGACTGCCCATTTCCTTAAGATCAAGGCCAGCGCAGAAGCCCCTGCCAGCACCCGTTAGAATCACCACCCCTACGCCCTTATCGGTGCGGATACTGGTGAGGGCTTCCTGCAGTGCCCAGCGCAGCTCCAGCGACAGAGCATTCATCTGGTCCGGACGGTTAAGGGTGAGAGTTGCGATGCCCTCATGTTTGTCGACAAGCAGTACCGGCTCGGTCATTGGGTTCTCCCTCGGAGCAAAGTGCCATGGTAAACCATAGTGCACGACCCGTTGCATTCGAACAGGTCTTTGCTCCGTTGGGCCGCTAGTTCAGCACCCTGTAGCCGCGATGACCAAGACAGCGCCGTACCACCTGCTCCTTCTGACGGTAGACTCGATCGGTGCCTTTGGCGCCGCCAACCACGGCACCTGCCCCGGCCCCTTGTGCCACAGACTGACTGTTCCCGAAGATCGCCCCGAGAATGCCGCCAACCGCAGCACCACCGGCAGCACGGCCTGCAACCTGACTCTGCGCCTGGACCTGATCGGCGTATTCACTGCATTCGCGCAGATCGGTTTCATACCTGATCGGATCAACCCCTTTGGTATCGACAATCGGGGGCTGCTGAACACACCCGCCAACAACTGTCAGGCAGATTAATAGAGAAAGCATGGAGTAGCGCATGGACCAACCTCGAAGACCGGAGTCTGTATTGAAACCGGCAAGCCTGAACCTCGGCTGAACGGGCATTCGCAACCCCGGGATGTCGCGCAAAACACCGGGGTCAGCTAAGGTGAGAGATCGGCAGTGGACCACCCGAACTACTGCGAGGTAACGATCCAAACCCATGATTGAAGTTGTCTGTGCCTTGATCCAACGTGATCGCAAACTGCTCGTTGCGAAACGGGCTGTGGGTCAGTCAATGGCTGGAAAATGGGAATTCCCTGGCGGCAAACTTCGTGCTGGCGAAACTCCGCGCAAGGCCATCGTTCGGGAGATTATGGAAGAGCTCGGTTGCACCATCGAAGTTCGCTCTGCCTTGCCGGTGAATGAACATCACTACTGTGATTTCTCCATCCGATTGATCCCTTTCGTATGCAGGTTAACCGCAGGAGAACCCGAGGCTCTGGAACATGAAGAAATCAACTGGGCGTCGCTTGCGCAACTCAGGAACTTTGATTGGACGGCCGCGGATATACCGATACTGGATACCTACCTTCGCGAGGTGTCCCGTCCATAACCTGCGTGGTCCAGCACTCGCATGGCTTTCACCTGTTGCTTGACGCAGAATCGACTGACAGACAATAGTCGATAAACGCAAGGTCAATCTCATGAGCGATCCCAAATCCCACGCCGGCAGCTGCTTTTGCGGTGCCGTTCAATTCGAAGTCAGCGACCAACCCAACGTGATGGGCTACTGCCACTGCACAGACTGTGCGCATTGGGCCGGTGCGCCAGTGAATGCTTTCAGCCTCTGGGCACCGGCAAATGTCAAAGTCACAAAGGGTGAAAATCAGATCGGCACCTTCGCAAAGACCCCCGGGAGCGAGCGCAAGTTCTGCAAGCAATGTGGTGGCCACATCATGACCAACCACCCTGCCATGGGTCTTGTTGATGTGTACCTCAACACAGTGCCGGGTTTTAAGCATCAGGGCACGCTGCATGTGTTCTATGGTGAAAAGACACTGGCGGTAAAAGACGGCCTGCCGAAGTTCAAAGACATGCCTTCTGACTTTGGCGGCTCGGGCACCGAACTGCCGGAGTAGCTTGTTCGCCCGGTAGGAGCTGCGCACATGAACGCGGCGAAAACACCATTGAGCATTGACGCGAGGTTACCCCGGCGGAGCGTCATCGACCGTACTGTTGATCTGGATGTCGGGACGGTGGACGCATTTCACCGCGATGGTCATGTGGTGGTGCGCAATCTGGCCAGCCGTTCAGAGATCGCCAGATACCGACCAGCCATCGAGGCGGCCGTTCAGCGGTTAGCCCTGCGCTATCCGCCGATCGCCGAACGCGACACTTACGGCAAAGCGTTCATCCAGGCGCTCAACCTGTGGCGCCGCGATGCTCGGATCAAGCGATTTGTATTTTCTGCACGTTTCGCCAGGGTGGCTGCTGATCTGATGGGTGTGCCGGGCGTGCGGCTCTATCACGATCAGGCCCTCTTCAAAGAACCCGATGGCGGCCATACGCCCTGGCATCAGGACCAGGCCTACTGGCCGCTGGATACCGAAGACACCATCACCATGTGGATGCCGCTGGTGGATATACCGGCCGAAATCGGCACCATGACGTTTGCCAGTGGCAGTCATAGCAAAGGTGAACTCGGGCGCTTCATCATTGGCGATGAATCACACGAGCGTTTCGGTGAAGTTGTTGAGAGGCTCGGTTTTGAAGAGCACACTTTCGGCGCGATGAAGGCGGGTGATGCGACCTTTCACCGTGGCCTCACGCTGCACCGCGCAGCGGCCAACTTAACCTCGATCATGCGTGGGGTGATGACCATCATCTGGTTTGCCGATGGAACCCGAGTAAGCGCCGATATCGGGGGTGCACGTTTTAACGATCACAAGTTCTGGCTGGCTGAAATACCGCCGGGTGAGCTGGCAGCTGGACCGCTCAATCCACTTCTGTGGCCGCGTCCCGAACGACGAGTTAGATCGACCCGACCCGGCTGCTGAGGGCCACCTCCGATTCCACCCGAAGAGCCTCGACCAGGTCACGCGCCACATTGACCGGCATACCAACCTCCTCAAGCAGCAGGTGACCGAGTTGCAGACCGGCTTCCAGCACTTCGGGAACGACCCGCGTCGCACCAAGTGTAAGTAGACTCAGCGCATGTTCGTTGTCGCGCGCGCGCGCAATGATTGGCAGGGTTGGTGCCAGACGTCTGACCGTGATCAGCACCTCACGGGTCGCTTGCGAGTCGTCGATACAGATTGCCACCGCTGCGGCATGTTGCAGGTGCAGTTTTGCGAGCATTGCCTCGCGGCTTGCGTCACCCCTGTGTATGGGCACACCCTGACGGCGGAATGAGGCTACCCGTTCAGTATCGAGATCCAGAATGATGTGTTCGATTCGCTGCCGGTCGAGCAGCTTTGCCAGTAATTGCCCGGGCCGGTGCCGCCAGTGGCAGGGTGCAGACCCGCCTCTACCAGCGCACGGCCTGTGTCGACCCGGCAGGCAATCCCTTCAGCACCGTTGGCTGTTGCACGAAGGGTGATCATGGCAGCACCGGGGTCATCCTTGTACTGGGCTTTGAATGGTGCCTGAATCGCTTTGAGCGCGTCTGAATTCATGGTTGCCTCCAACGGATAAAAAGACTTTTACTATATGGGCCGCGAACGGAATCTAAAATGGTCAGATCTACCGCAATTCAAGACAGCCTCAACTTTTCTTAGACGATGTTACTTCATTGCCGGTCAGCGACCTTGATAGTATCTCTGTTTTCACGAGCCGCTTTGAGAACCTGACGATATGAATGAACTGTATACGAGCCTCGTCCCCTGGTATGCGTTGCTCGACGCACTCGAAGACCATGCAGACGAAGCGGAGCTCGTTCTGCCAGCATTTGCCCGCGCTGCCGACGCCCCGCTTTCGAGCCTGCTCGAACTTGGTTCAGGTGCCGGCCACAACGCCTACTACATGAAAGGTGCCTTCGCGTCCTGTACGCTTTCGGATCTGTCTGAGGCCATGCTCGATCTCAGCCGCACACTCAATCCCGAATGCGAACATGTTCAAGGTGACATGCGTGGCTTGCGTCTGGGTCGCACATTCGATCTTGTGTACATACACGATGCCATCTGTTACATGGCGAGCGAAGCCGATCTCACTGCCGCTATCGAGACCGCTTATATCCACACCCGGCCCGGCGGAGCCGCGATCTTTGCCCCTGACTGTCTGCGCGAAACCTTCGTGGGGGCGACCGACGATCATGAGGGTTCGGACGGTGAACGTTCACTGCGGGCCGTAGAGTGGATGTGGGATCCGGATCCGCAGGACTCTCACTACACTGTCGACTACGCGTTTCTGCTGCGTGACACAAGCGGTGTGCGAGCGGTGCACGACAGGCACATCGAAGGCCTATTCAGTCGCGCGACCTGGATTCGAATACTTTCGACCGCGGGCTACCAGGTGGAGCTGCTGCCGCGACCCGTCTCGCCGGAAGACAACCCTGGAGGAGCTTACTGTGAAGAGGTGTTTCTGTGTAAGCGACCGTAGCGTCAAATAAAGTGTTGCGGTGAGGTGAAGGCAATGGCAGACGTGAGCGTCCGGTAGCCGTTCGACGTTGTTCAACAAGCCGACCTATGC
>JAQBYL010000246.1 GCA_027622495.1 Pseudomonadota bacterium | reverse complement strand
ACATTGATCATCACGAATTGGAATAAAAAAAATGGATATACACATGATACCTCCGGTTATCGGTATCATCGGCATGATCGTTGCGCTCCTGATCTTCGGCCTGGTGAAACGCTACCCGGCCGGTGAGGAAGCGCTGCTGAAGATCGCCGACGCTATACATACTGGTGCCATGGTCTTCATGCGCCGTGAATACTCGATGCTGGCTATTTTTGCTGGTGTGCTGGTGGTGGCTCTGTACTTCGCCCTCGGCGCGAACACCGCAATCGCCTTCCTGGCTGGCGCAGTTTCATCGGCTGCAGCTGGTTGGTTTGGCATGTTTACGGCCACCCAGGCAAACGTGCGCACCACCACTGCCGCCCATACACAAGGTCAGGCAGCCGCCCTTTCGGTTGCTTTTTTTGGCGGCTCGATCATGGGCCTGGCCGTCGCCTCGCTGGGTCTGCTCGGTCTGGGTCTGGTCTACTGGTTCTTCGGCGGTGATCCTGAAACTGCACATGCCATTCATGGTTTCGGCATGGGTGCTTCCACCGTTGCGCTGTTCTCCCGGGTTGGTGGCGGTATTTTCACCAAGAGCGCGGATGTGGGTGCTGACCTCGTGGGTAAACTCGAAGCCGGCATACCAGAAGATGATCCGCGAAACCCCGGCGTGATTGCCGACAACGTGGGCGACAACGTGGGTGATATCGCCGGTATGGGGTCCGACATTTTTGAATCCTATTGTGGTGCGATGATTGCCACCATCGCCATAGCGTCAACCCTGGCCATCGCTTCCATGTCATCACTCGCCCCCGGCATGTCGGACGCCGATGCACGCGCATCCCTGATGTTTGTGCCGTTGCTGCTCGCGTCTGTTGGCCTGGTATGTTCCATCATCGGCATCGGCATTGTGCGCAGCCGCTCTGCATCGTCCCCGGCGCTGGCGCTGCGGATTGGCACGGTGGGAACCCCTGTTCTGTTCATCGCTGCGGCTTATTTCCTGATCAGCCAACTGGGCTTATCCAACAACCTGTGGCTGTCAGTGCTGTTCGGTTCTGTTGGCGGGGTTGTGATCGGTCTTGTCACGGAGTACTACACTTCATCAACCCCCATTGTGAGAATCGCTGAATCCGGTAAAACCGGCCCGGCAACTGTCATGATTAGCGGCCTCGCCGTTGGCATGCAGTCAGTTGCGATCCCGGTCCTGACGATCTGCGCCATCATCTTTGTTTCCACTGAACTGGCCGGTCTATACGGTGTTGGTATTGCCGCCGTGGGCCTCATCTCCACTGTGGGTATCACCATGGCCGTGGACGCTTATGGGCCTATCGCAGACAACGCTGGCGGGATCGCCGAGATGGGTGGTCTGGGACCGGAAACCCGCGCGATTACCGACTCACTTGACGAACTCGGGAACACAACCGCCGCCATGGGGAAGGGTTTCGCCATCGGTGCTGCGGCGCTTGCGGCTCTTGCCATCATCGCTGCCTATGTGGAGACCATCGCTCATGCCAGTGGTGGTGATTTTGTTCTGCACCTGGGTGACCCCGAAGTGTTGATCGGCCTGTTCATTGGCGGTCTGGTGCCGTTCCTTATTGCCAGCATCACCATGACCTCGGTGGGTGAAGCCGCCATGGAAATGATCGAAGAGATCCGTCGCCAGTTCCGGGAAATCCCCGGTTTGCTCGAAGGCACGGCAGATCCGGATACCGAAAAATGTATCGACATCGCGACGCGCGCGGCACTGAAAAAAATGTTGCTCCCCGGCATCATTGCCGTGATGGTTCCGGTGATTGTGGGTTTCGGTATCGGCCCCATGGCACTCGGCGGCACTCTCGGTGGCGGCCTGCTGGGTTGCGTGCTGCTTGCTCTGACCATGTCCAACGCAGGCGGTGCCTGGGACAACGCCAAGAAGTATGTTGAAAAGGGCAACCTCGGCGGCAAGGGCTCAGATGTTCATAAGGCAACGGTGGTCGGCGATACGGTTGGCGACCCCTTCAAAGATACTTCCGGTCCCAGCATGAACATCCTGATCAATGTCATGGCGATCGTTTCGCTGGTGATTGCTCCTCTGCTGGTCTGATCAGACAGGCGCAAAAAGCCCGGCACGTGCCGGGCTTTTTTTTACCGTATCGCTCAAGCCGATTCAGATTCGAAAGGCTTTGAGCTTTTTCGCGATAATCCGTTTGTTCAGGTCGACATAAACCGGCAATCCCGCGTCATATTGCGGATGATCTTCGCCGGCGATCAACGGCAACAGATAACGTCTTGCCTGCGCCGTGATGCCATAGCCATCCGTGCTGATGTATGCCTTTGGCATCCGCCGTTCAACATTCGCAACCCTCGCCAGTGGAACTTCGCCTACGCTCCACCGATAAGGCGCATCCGAATGCCGCACAATCGTCGTCATAACGGCATTTTTACCCGCCAGCGCAAAATCCACCGCCGCTTTGCCAACGGCATAGGCCTGCTCCACATCGGTTGCCGACGCCACGTGGCGGGCCGAGCGTTGCAGATAGTCGGCCACTGCCCAGTGGTTCTTGTAGCCGAGCTTGCGCTTGATCATTGCAGCAAGAACCGGGGCAACACCACCCAGCTGGCTGTGACCGAAGGCATCTTTGCCAGCACTCATGGAGAGCGCCTTACCTTCCGGATCGCCTGCGCTCACAAACATGCCACCCGGGTAGGCAAGCCCTTCCGACGCCACGATTACGCAATAGCCCTTGTGTTGAACCGTTTGTTTAACGCGTTCCAGAAAGTCAGTGCGCCTGAACGGCACCTCGGGCAGGAGCAACAGATGCGGAGCATCGCCTTTCTTGCGTTGAGCCAGTGCACCTGCAGCGGCAATCCATCCGGCATGGCGACCCATGACCTCAAGGATAAATACCTTGGTCGATGTTTCTGCCATCGACGCCACGTCCAGAGACGCCTCCCTGGTTGAGATCGCAACATATTTAGCCACCGAGCCAAACCCCGGGCAGGTATCGGTGAACGGCAGGTCGTTATCCACCGTCTTGGGGATGCCAATGCAGGTGATCGGGTAATCCAGTGTTCTGGATATCTGTGACACTTTGTGCGCAGTGTCCTGTGAATCTCCACCACCGTTGTAGAAAAAGTAACCAATATTGTGGGCGCGAAAAACGTCAATCAGGCGCCGGTATTCGCGCTCGTTCTGCTCAATGGATCTGAGCTTGTATCGACAGGATCCGAATGCACCACTTGGCGTGCTTTTCAACCCGCGTATCACCGCAGCACTTTCGCTACTGGTATCGATCAACTCTTCTGTTAACGCACCGAGAATGCCATTGCGCCCGGCATAAACCTTACCGATACGCCGTTTGTGTTTTCGAGCAGTCTCGATGACACCACAGGCACTGGCGTTGATTACAGAAGTAACACCACCTGACTGGGCGTAGAACGCATTCGGGATCGACATTGTTTCTTGCGTTGTGTGATTAAGGCCGGGCTATTGTATTGCAGCGCTCGATTTGTGCGACAAAATAACGTGAAAAACCTATCATTCTGATCCATGAGATCTGTTTTTCTGTTGTTCTGGAACCTCTGTGTGTTCCGCGCCAGTCCGAAGACCGTTCCAACTTTTGGCTGGTTCGTGCTTGCTGTTTTATTGACCAATCTCATATTCAGCGTGGGGGTTTCTTCGCTGATCAACGATGATCTGCTTCGAACCATCACGTTGACGGTGGTGGGTCAGGCAGTAACCGCAGGTCTGGTTTATTTCAGCTGTTTTGTGCGCGATGTGACCAACCGGTTCCTCGCTACCATCACCGCGATCCTTGGCTGCGATCTGATCATTACTGCATTGATTGCACCGGTGCTGGTGTTCATTAACCCGCAAAATAATCTGGGCCTGGGAGTCCTTGGTCTGGTGTTTGTATTCTGGTCGATTGCCATCAACGGTCATATTCTGCATCGCTCGCTGAATATACCGCTGATGATCGGCATACTGGTCGCCTTGGGGATCAACATTCTGAGTGTCGCCATGAACGAGGTCACGGTAGGTCTATGAGTCAATACATCTACTTTCTGGGTATCGGCGGCACGCTCATGGGCAGCCTGGCGCAGCTTGCTGTGGAGATGGGTTTTTCTGTGGCAGGTTCCGACCAGGCCGTGTATCCACCCATGAGCGATCAGCTCAAAGACGCCAACATCAAAGTGTTCGAGGGTTTTGATCCCGCCCAGATGAAGCCTGCCCCGGATCTGGTTGTGATCGGCAACGCAGGCCTGCCACGCGGCCACCCTGCAGTGGAATACGTGCTCAAGAACAACATCCCCTATACCAGTGGTGCGGAATGGCTGGGGCGTTATGTGCTGCCATCGCGCTGGGTCATTGCCGCGTCCGGAACACACGGCAAAACCACCACCGCCAGCATGCTGGCGTGGATACTCGATTGCGCAGGGCTCTCACCCGGCTACCTGATCGGCGGTGTTCCATCGAATCTGGATCGCTCAGCCAGATTGGGTCAATCGCCGTTCTTTGTGGTCGAAGCCGACGAGTACGACACTTCGTACTTTGATCGACGATCCAAGTTTGTGCATTACCGCCCACGGACTCTGCTGGTCAACAATCTGGAATACGATCATGCAGACATCTTTCCTGATCTCGCCGCGATTGCCACACAGTTTCACCACCTGCTGCGAGCTGTTCCCGGCGACGGTCTGATCGTTGCACCGAGCGCCGATGACGACGTCAACGACGTGCTGAACATGGGCTGCTGGACGCCGGTCAGCCGGTTCGGGTCGACCAGGCCACGTCTGCCGATTCCGCAAGACACCGGCGAACTCTGGCGCGCCACCTCGTCAAGCTCAGACGGTAGCCATTTTGATGTTGCGTGCAACGATACCAATCTCGGACGCATCCATTGGTCCCAGATTGGCGAACATAATGTGAACAATGCTCTGGCCGTGATTGCCGCGGCGCGACACGTGGGTGTTCCCGCGGAAGTTTCCATAGATGCGCTGAATCGATTTGCGGGTGTTAAACGCCGCATGGAAGTCATCGCCAGAATCGGTGATGTCACCGTTTATGACGACTTTGCCCACCACCCCACGGCGATCCGGACCACCTTGCAGGGTTTGCGGAACAAGGTTGGCAACGAAGAGATCATCGCCGTGGTAGAACCGCGATCCCACACCATGTCACTTGGAACGCTTCGAAACGATCTGGCCACCTGTTGTGCAGCAGCCGATGAGGTCTACTGGTTTCGCGGTGAAAATATCAAATGGGATCTGACCGAACTGGTGCAGAAATGTGTGGTACCGGCACATCAGCATGACAACCTTGCGCGGATGATCAAAACGCTGGCACGATTGCCCAAGCGCAAACGGCACATCGTAATCATGTCTAATGGTGGTTTTGGCGGGATCTACGAAAAACTTCCGGCGGCTTTGCAGAACGTCTGATCACCTTTATGGTCTCAGTCTTTTTCAAGTAGAACCCATGATCGACCTGATTCCAGAAAATCTGCAGCAGATCGAAACTCATCTGCTTGGCCTTGGATGGATGCACCCCGGTGAGGGTCTGACAGCGCTTGCAAGCGCCGGTGAAGGCAACATGAATCGAACGCTGCGCGCTTCCATCCATGGCGAACAAGATCGCAGTCTGATTCTGAAACAGGCAGTGCCCCATGTCGCACGCTATCCGACTATCGCTGCACCCGTGGAACGGGGCGCGATCGAGGCTAAGTTCTATCAGGCGGTGCAGACCCATGCGTCGGTGGCAGCAATGATGCCGCAGCTGCTCGGGCGCGACCCCGCCAACCACCTTCTTTGCCTTGAGGATCTCGGCGGCGGACGTGACTGTACTTATCTCTATCAGGAAAGCGCTTCACAAACATTCGACACGACCGATTTGTGCGACTGGCTGGGTCAGCTGCATGGCATCACCCCGCCCCCGCAGATCGACAATCTGGCCATGCGAACCCTCAACCATGAGCACATCTTTGTGCTGCCTCTGGCGCAGAACAATGGCATCGATCTGCATGCCGGGTTAGCAGACCTTAAGAATCAATGTGTTCACAACAAGCGTCTGAACGCAAAGGCTGCGGAGCTTGCCAGGTTGTATCGCAAGCCTGATACCGCCGCCATCCAGGTGCTGCTCCACGGTGACTTCTATCCCGGAAGCTTTATCGAACACAGCAAAGGGTTGAGCGTGATCGACCCGGAATTCACCTTCACTGGTCCTCCCGAGTTCGATCTGGGTGTGATGCTTGCTCATCTGGTGATGGCTGAACAGAGCGTGGATATCACCCCATACAAGCCGCCTTTTGACTACGACAAAGATCTCGCCCACGCGTTTGCTGGCATGGAGATCATCCGCAGAATCTTCGGCGTTGCGCAACTGCCACTGGTGTTCGAGCGGCGGGACGAGGTTGAAACAAAGCGGCGCTTCATCGG
>JAQBYL010000245.1 GCA_027622495.1 Pseudomonadota bacterium | reverse complement strand
ATTGATCTGTGGTGGCATTCGGATCAGGAGATCCCGTTCGCTGCCGAAATACTGCACCACACCGTTCTCATAACCAGCCCCTACGAGCAGCAGCCTGATCTCTTCCGGATCAACCCGATCAGTGAATTCGACCTCGACCAGGGTGCCACCGGTGAAGTCGAGACCCAGGTTTAAATTCAGTGTCGCCAGGGAAACAAGCGATGCCAGCACCAACGTAATGCTGAAGCCCGCCGCGATCTTGCGGGCTCCCATGAAATCGATGGTAGGCAGATTCATATCGCGAGCTTCTCCATTTTCCTGCCACCGTACATCAGGTTCACCAGGGCCCGGGTGCCCATAATCGCCGTGAACACGGACGTCACAATCCCCACAGCGAGGGTGATCGCAAAGCCTTTTACCGGTCCGCTGCCAATAGACAGAAGGATGATCGCTACAAAGAACGTTGTGACGTTGGCATCCACAATGGTCAACAGGGCCCGGTCAAAACCTGCCTGGATGGCCTGCTGAGGTGAGCGTTCAAGTAACTCTTCCTTGATCCGGGAAAAGATCAGAACGTTTGCGTCAACCGCCATCCCCACGGTCAGAACGATTCCCGCGATCCCCGGTAACGTCAACGTAGCGCCTAGCAGTGACATGATTGCCAGGATCAGAACCAGGTTGGCAGCCAGGGCGATATTGGCAGCAAGGCCAAAGCCCTTGTAGAAAAACAGCATGAACGTGAGGACCAGAACGAACCCCATCAGAACGGCGGTCCAGCCTTTTTTGATGTTCTCATCCCCGAGGCTCGCACCGACGGTACGTTCCTCAACGATATACATGGGTGCCGCAAGTGCACCGGCACGCAACAGGAGTGACAGGTCACGCGCTTCACCGAGTTCCAGACCGGTTATGCGAAAACGGAAACCCAGGGCATCGTTGATACGCGCCACATTGATGACACGCTTTTCCTCTTTCGTTGAGCGCACCACCGTTTCTACACCATCGCGTTTAACAGTTCGGACCTGAGGTTTGAGTTCCTTGAACAGGATCGCCATGGACTGACCGACCCGGTCCTTGGTGACGTCGTTCATCCGCCGACCGCCATCGTTGTCCAGCGTGATGCTCACCTGCGGCAGGCCGGATTCTGGATCGAAGTCCTGCTGTGCGTTCGACACGTTGTCCCCGCTGACGATGTTCTTCTTTACCAGCGTGACCGTTCGACCTTCGTATTCGTAGGTTTCGGTTTGTGATGCGCGATCATTCGCAAGCGCAACCAGCCTGAACTCCAGATTGGCAAATTTGTTAATAATCGATTTGGCACGCGCCGGGTCCTGGACGCCGGGCAGATCAATGATTATCCGTTCTCGCCCCAGCCGCTGGACCAGCGGTTCAGACACACCCAGTTCGTTTACCCGGTTTCGCAGGCTCGACAGATTCTGGGAGATTGCCAGGTCTTCCAACTCGCGCACACGATCAGGATTCAGAATCAGGCGCAGGACGGGTTGTTCACCCCGGTCAAGGGTGCTGATATCAAAACCGTCCATGGTCGGGCGAAGAATCTCTTCCGCCTGGTCGCGGGTGGCAGTATCGCTGAACGGGATATCCATGGTGGTCCCACTGATCCAGTCGCCGCGTGTATACCGTATGCGTGCATCACGCAGCAGATCTCTGACCGTTTCTTCGCTGCTCGACATGCGATCGCCCAGGAAGACTTCCATGTCGACCTGCAGCATGAAGTGCACACCGCCCGACAAATCCAAACCCAGCGAAATGGGTTTTGCGCCGATGTCGCGAAGCCACTGCGGTGTGGTTGAGGCATCGTTCAGCGCAACTACGTATCGGGCCTGCGCATTCACATTCAGCGCTGTTTCAACAATTTCACGGCCGTGGCGCTGATCGTCATGACTGAGCATCCGGATCACCAGCGCGCTGCCATCCGGTTCCGTACTTTTGACGGCCAGACCGGCCTCCTGCAATGCCTTGACCGCAACTTCAGACAGACGCGGATCAACCGGATCGGTGGACGAGTCGAGACGGATCTGCAACGCGGGGTCCGGCTGGTACAGGTTGGGTGCGGCATAGATTGCACCCAGCACCACCACAAAAAGGATCAGCAGGTAACGTCCGAGCGAATGAGAATTAGGCGGACGATTGACTGGCTGTGACAGACCCAGAAGACCACCACCGCTCTGGGGCGGCGCGCCTCTAGCCACTACTTGGTCTCGTCAAGAGATTTCAGCGTACCTTTGGGGAGGGTGGCAGAGACCATGGCTTTCTGAATGCGCATCTCAACGTTCCCGGCAACCTGCACTTTGACGAAGTCGTCTTCGACCTTGTTGATGGTGCCAACGATGCCACCGGCGGTAACCACTTCATCACCCTTGGCCAGGCCACCAACCAGGTTCTGATGCTCTTTGCGCCGTTTGCTCTGCGGACGGATCAGCAGGAAGTAGAATATGACGACAAAGCCACCCAGAAAAAGGATGTTGATCAACCCGGAGTCGCCGCCGACTCCACCTGCGGGAGCCGCATGCGCGACAGTTTCAAACAGATTCATTTTGAGATTTCCAGCCGTATTCGAGGGTATCGATAAGGGTGCGCAATGTACCCGTTTCAATTGCCGCCCGCAAACGCGCCATCAGGCCGTGGTAGTAGCTGAGATTGTGCTCGGTCATCAGCATGGCGCCGAGCATTTCGCCACATTTGTCCAGGTGGTGCAGATACGCCACCGAGAAATTGCTGCAGGTATAACAGGTGCACTCATCATCCAGCGGGGCATCCTGCGATCGGTGGCGGGCATTTCTGATCTTAACCCGGCCTTTTGAGGTGAAGGCATATCCGTTGCGCGCATTGCGGGTTGGCATCACACAATCAAACATGTCGACACCGAGCTCAACGCCCCGAACCAGATCTGCTGGGGTACCGACCCCCATCAGGTAGCGGGGTAGATCCTCAGGCATCTGCGGAAGCAGATCGACCATCACCTGGTCCATTTCAGGTTTGCTCTCACCCACCGACAGGCCACCAATCGCATAGCCTTCAAAACCAATGTCCTGAAGGCCCGCAAGACTCAACTGACGCAGATCAGCGTACATTCCACCTTGCACAATGCCGAACATGAGCGAGCCATCGCCGGGCCGCTGAACGCGCCGCGACCGCGCGGCCCAGCGCAACGACAACTCCATTGAGGTCCGGGCCGCTTCATGGGTCGCGGGATAAGGCGTGCATTCATCAAAGACCATGATCACGTCTGAGCCCAGACGCTGCTGCACTTCGATGCTCCGCTCCGGGCTCAAGCTGACCTTGTCGCCGTTAACAGGAGATCGGAACACCACCCCCTGTTCGCTGATTTTGCGCAGCTCCCCCAGACTGAAAACCTGAAAACCACCGCTGTCGGTGAGGATCGGACCAGGCCACTGCATAAAGGTGTGAAGACCACCGAGGTTTTCAATCAACTCATCACCCGGGCGCAGCATCAAGTGAAAGGTGTTCCCCAGCAGGATCTGGGTGCCAGCTCTCATCAGCCCCTCGGGACTCATCCCTTTGACCGTCCCATAGGTACCACATGGCATGAAGACCGGGGTCTGCACGATGCCATGCGCGGTGGTCAGCTGCCCTCTTCTGGCCGCACCATCTACAGCCAGGATCTCAAACGCCATTGCTGTGCTCCACAAACATGGCATCACCATAACTGAAAAAACGGTATCGCTCGGCTACCGCAAGGCGGTAAGCGGCCATGATCCGATCGTAGCCGGTGAATGCAGCCAGCAGAACCAGCAGGGTCGATTCAGGCAGATGGAAGTTGGTGATCAGCGCATCAACGGTGCGGAAGCAGTAACCGGGTTGAATAAAGAGATTAGTCGAGCCGGCACCTGCCTGCAGTTGATCGCTATCTGAACTGGCAGCTTCCAGAGTTCGCAAAACCGTCGTCCCCACGGCAATGATTCGCCCACCGGCAGCCTGGGTCTGCCTGATCTGCTGGGCGCTATCTTCCGGGATATCGTAACGTTCCATATGCATTGTGTGCTCTGCCAGATCGTCAGCGCGAATCGGCTGGAACGTACCGGCGCCGACGTGCAGGGTCACGGCCACCTTGTTAACACCAGTTGCTCCCAGTGCGTCGAACAACTCCTGGGTAAAGTGCAATCCTGCAGTTGGAGCAGCCACCGCCCCGGGAACGCGGCTGTAAACAGTCTGATAGCGCGCTTCGTCCGCGCGATCTGCCGGACGTTCGATATAGGGTGGTAAGGGCACTTCACCGTACTGTTCAAGAAAGGCATACACCGGCGTGGGGAACTCGAGCAGATAGAGTTCCGCACCACAGGCCACCACCGTGATCGGCTGACCTGCCACCAGAACCGTTCGACCAGGCTTGAGCCGCTTGCTGACCCGTACCATGCACAATGCGCGGTTGCTTTCTGCCATCACCCGTTCGACCAGAATCTCGGCTCGACCACCACTGTCTTTTTCGCCATACAGGCGAGCCTTGACCACTCTGGTGTCGTTGACCACCAGCAGATCTCCTGGTCGCAGAATCTGCGGCAGATCGGCAATCGTGCGATGCACAGGGAGCTCACCGGAAAGGTCAAGCAGCCGCGAAGCACTTCGATCCGGCAAGGGGGTCTGGGCGATGAGCTCAGGCGGCAGGTCATAGCTGAAATCGGACTTGAACATTGGCTTTACTGACCAACAAAGCGGCGCACTATAGCAGGTCGGAAATTGCTCACCATGAAGCGTTTGCATTCCCCTCCCGGATCATTACCATTCGACCTCTTTGCGCCTGGGTGGCGGAATTGGTAGACGCGCCAGACTCAAACTCTGGTGGTAGTGATACCGTGCCGGTTCAATTCCGGCCCCAGGTACCAGCAAAAACGTTAGTATTTCTGATTTTCGCCCTTCTCGCCTAACAATCTCACTTTGACGGGTCAGCAAACGGGTCAGCAGGCTGAACGTTCGAGCTGCCGCGCCGGCTGCCTATACCGGCCGGGTCAGCACCAGGTCAGTATCGCGTCATCATCTGGGGATTGGGCGGCGCTGGCCGGGGGTCGATGGAAGTGGATTGAGACAAGAAATACAAGAACGCCACCAGCGCGAAGATGATGGCGAAAGCTAGTGTCATGTCCCACGTAAAATGTCGTATTTGGAGGCTATGTGTTACGTTATCTCTCCGTCGAATGAGACGGAGAGGGAATCTTTAGTCAAGCTATACAAGGTCAAGCGGACCAGAGACAGTCGCTTGAGGCGATCACGCGGAAGGGTTCACATCAGTCGCACAAGGTTATCAACGCATTGATCTTGCTGAACTGCGATGAGGGCGAATGCAATCACCAGCGCTTGCGGGGCGAGGATGTGGCGAAGGTGCTCCACGTCAGCATGCGCAAGCTCGATCGGGCTGTCGAACTCGAGTACATCGATAGCATTTCCTACGAGACGGTCCGCCGAGTTCTAAAAAAAACGAAATCAAACGGTGGCGGCAAATCGGCTGGGTGATTCTACCGGATGGCAACGCCGAATTTGTGGCTGCTATGGAGCAGGTTCTGGACGTGTATCGTCGCCCACACGACGTAGCGAATCCTGTCGTATGCATGGACGCCAGCTGATTCGAGAGACGCGTATGCCGATTCCACCCCGCCCAGGGCGCTTGGAACGCCACGACTACGAATATGAGCGATGCGGCATCTGCAAGCCGAAACGCGCATGACCAAAGTGACAGAACGCAAGACGAAGATCGACTGGGCGCAGTTCCTTCAGGACATTGCCGAGCCTCACCGACGCAGGTAGTGTCTGGCTGGGCCTGAGTCAAACTGGTCTGTGAGCTCAAGCCAATGACGATGAGTACGGCCTACTGAAAAGCATCGGTCCAATTTTATGACCATGGCGTGAAGACGCCGACCAACCGGGCTTCCTTTATCCTCTAACAGGGTGTTGAAAATTCACCCGTTACCTTCGGTCTCCAGCATCCGGTCTCCAGCATCCGGTCTCCAGCATGGCTCCTCAGTTTGTCCGTGACGATCTCTCTGGGTATGCCGCCAGATTTCAGAAAACGTTGGAAAAAACGCTTTGCTGCGTTGGCTTGGCAACAACGAACGATTACGTTGTGGAAAATGTGGGTAAAGCTGAGAATCTAAACCGCAGTTCCGGTGCTGCGATATCGATCATAGTTTTTCCTGCTGTAAAACATAAAGCGGGGCGTAACATGTCATTAAACCGACGGTGTAGACGACGTAGCGCATCCGAATGGTCGCACGGGGCGTAGGTGAGGTCGAGGCAAAGACCCAGCGGTAACGAGTGAGGTTGGTATGACGCGCCGACGGGTTGGGGTTCGGCGCAACCGCCGAGCAGCAGCAGACAGAGCAACGCACAACCCGGCTATGCCCCGGCTGCGGGCTACCGCCCAATCACCGGCGACGCCC
>JAQBYL010000244.1 GCA_027622495.1 Pseudomonadota bacterium | reverse complement strand
AGAAGCCCCCGCACCCGGGGTAGATGCTGCCTTGCGGGCACGTCTCGGGCAGGCTGCGGTCACAGCCGCGCAAGCCATCGACTATCGTGGTGCCGGAACGATTGAGTTCATCGCAGAAGGCGATGAGTTCTACTTCATGGAAATGAATACCCGGCTGCAGGTCGAGCATCCAGTCACCGAGGCGATCACCGGTCTCGATCTGGTTGCCTGGCAGTTGCGGATTGCAGCGGGAGATGCGCTACCGTTCAAACAGGAAGATCTGACGCCGCACGGGCATGCACTTGAAGTTCGGGTCTATGCCGAAAATCCTGCACGTCGTTTTCTGCCTTCCACGGGCGTTCTGCGGCACCTGCGTTTTCCGGTCAGTGCACGGGTAGACACGGGTGTGGAGCAAGGCAGTGAAGTAAGCGTTCACTACGATCCTATGCTCGCAAAAATCATCACTCATGGTGAGAATCGAGCGGAAGCGATCAGCAGGATGATCAGCGCATTGAACGCAACGGAAATTGCCGGGATTGAACACAACGTGGGTTATCTGCGAAAGCTCGTAGACCACCCCGGGTTTCGCGCCGGCGACTATACAACCGGTCTCGCCGACGAGGTCCATGCGCAGGTCATACCGCAACTCGGCCTGGCGGATTGGCTGCTTGCAGGTCTGGTCAGCCTGGGATCTGAGGCGGGACCCTGGTCCGTGGCAGACGGCTTTCGGCTGAACCAGCCAAGCGAAGTAAACGTTTACTTACGTCAGCAGAAAAACACCCAGCGGCTGCACCTGATCGATGACGCAGTTGAGTGTGACGGGCAATCAGCCACATGGGGATCCGTTCGTAGAACATCAGCCACCATCGAAGTTGCGCTCAATGGGGTAGTTCAGCGGGCCGGCTACCGGCTCATCGATGATCGCGTTTATCTTTTTCGCGAAGGCCACACCGTGATGTTTGTGCTGCCCGACAGACACGTGAGTGCCGTGGACCAGCGTGCCTCGACCGGCGATCAGATCACCTCACCCATGCCGGGTCAGGTGATCCGGGTGGCGGTCAAAACCGGTGAGCGCATCAATTCGGGCGATCTACTGATGGTGGTTGAAGCCATGAAAATGGAGCACGAGATCAGAGCGCCCCGAGCGGGCAAGGTAACGGAGTTGCTTTGTGCGGTGGGAAGCCGGGTGGACGATGGCCAGGAACTGGTCCGCCTGGAGGACGTAGCGCGAGCATAACGTGCGGCGGATTCGGGTAAGGACGTCCGCGCAGTCGATGCACTAGAATTGAAACCTCACCACCTCGAAGGAAACCTGTGAACGAATTCGATTTCGATCTTGGGGAAACATTGGACATGCTGCGCCACACCGTTGCGCAGTTTGCAGCTGCACAAATCGCCCCGATTGCCGCGTCGGTTGACTCAAACAATGAATTCCCCCGCAGCCTCTGGCCGAAGCTTGGTGAGCTGGGCGTGCTTGGCGTGACCGTGGATGAACGATACGGCGGCGCCAACCTCGGCTACCTTGCGCACTGTGTGATCATGGAAGAAATAAGCCGTGCCTCGGCTTCGGTGGGCTTGAGTTACGGTGCTCACTCCAATCTGTGCGTCAATCAGATCCATCGTTTCGGGACCGAGGAACAGAAACAGCAGTATCTGCCGGGGCTTGTGAGTGGTGAGTTGCTTGGCGCGCTGGCGATGAGCGAGCCGGGCGCCGGGTCGGACGTTGTGAGCATGAAGCTTAGAGCCCAGGATCAGGGTGACTTCTTTGTGCTGAATGGCAACAAGATGTGGATCACCAATGGCCCGGGCGCGAACGTGCTGGTGGTCTATGCCACCGTCGATCCAGCCCTCGGCAGCAAAGGCATCACGGCTTTTTTGATCGAGCAGGGCATGCCGGGATTCACCACAGCGCAGAAGCTCGACAAGCTCGGGATGCGCGGCTCCGACACCTGCGAGCTGATCTTTCAGGACTGCCGGGTGCCGAAGAGCCAGGTCCTTGGCCGGGTCGGCGAAGGGGTACGGATCCTCATGAGTGGCCTTGACTACGAGCGGGTGGTCCTCGCCGGGGGGCCGCTGGGCATTATGCAGGCCTGCATGGACCTGGTGCTGCCCTATGTGCATGAGCGCAAGCAGTTCGGCGAACCCATCGGAACCTTCCAGCTGATGCAGGGCAAACTTGCCGACATGTACACCACCATGAACGCCTGTCGTGCCTATGTGTACTCGGTAGCCCGGGCCTGCGATCGTGGCAGAACCACCCGTTTCGATGCCGCCGGCTGTATTTTGTATTCAGCGGAAAAGGCCACCTGGATGGCTCTGGAAGCAATCCAGGCGCTGGGTGGCAACGGCTACGTTAATGAGTTTCCGGCCGGTCGGCTGTTGCGCGATGCCAAGCTCTACGAGATCGGTGCCGGGACCAGTGAAATCCGCCGCCTGCTGATCGGACGCGAGCTTTACAGCGCCAGTGGTTGAGTCGGCGTTTCGTTTGGCTCGCACGTTTGGCTATAATGCCGCGCCGCCGGGGATGCCGGTGTGACTTAACCCCAGGAGAGAAGAGTGAAACGCCTTTGCGCAATTGTGATCAGTCTGTTCGCGTTATCCGTTGCGGCGGACGTGGTCCCACCCGGAAGCAAAGACCAGATCCGCGAGCGTCTGCAGCCGTTTGGTGAAGTATGTCGAGCAGGCCAGGGCTGTGCCGGGACCAGCAGTGCGCTCGCCACCGGCGGGACCGCTACCGGCGGGGCGGCCATGAGCGGAGATCAGGTGTATGACCAGTTCTGCAAACTGTGCCATGCGACAGGTATCAGCGATGCGCCGATGCTGGGCGACGTAGCAGGCTGGACCCCGCGGATCGAGAAGGGCGAAGCGGTGCTGCGCGATTCGATTATCAATGGTCTAGGCGTAATGCCGCCCAAAGGCGCGTGCATGAACTGCAGTGACGATGAACTGGTTGCTGCGCTTGAGCACATGCTGACGACCGTTCGCTAAAAGAACGATTCGCGGTGGCGGCGATAGCGCACACCGCAAATACCGCTGCGATACCAGGTTCACAGGCCCGGTCGGTTATCCCAGTCGACGTTGCGGAAACTCAAAGCTTCCGCGACGTGAACCTCCCCCAGATCTGCTGCGTCTTCCAGATCGGCAATCGTCAGAGCGACTTTGATCACTTTGTGGTAGCTGCGCGCTGACAGACCGAAGCGTTCCACTGCCTGTTCCAGAAGTCTTCGGATCCGCGTGCTCAATTCAACAATCGCCATCAACTCCGTGCTGCCAAGGGCTGCATTGAACTTGCCCTGCCGCTCCAGTTGCCGGGCGCGCACAGCGATGATGCGGGCTTTAAGCTCACGTTGATCGTCAGCCGGGAGCCTGCGGCCCAGCACCTCGGCGGGCACTTCCGGCACGCCGACATGAAGATCGATGCGGTCGAGGAGTGGCCCGGAAAGGCGGCTCTGATAAGCCCGCACCTGGGCTGCACTGCAACGGCAGGTCTCGGCACTGCAGACGCGCCCGGCCGGGCACGGGTTCATGGCTGCGATCAACTGAAAGGCAGCTGGAAAGGTGACCCGGGAGTTAGCACGGGCGATGGAGATGGCCTGACTTTCCAGCGGTTCGCGCAGAAGGTTGAGCACACTGGGTTTGAAATGCGGCACTTCGTCGAGGAACAAAGCCCCGTGATGAGCAAGGGATATTTCCCCGGGGGTGATCTGCGAACCGCCGCCGACCAGCGCAGGTGCGGTCACAGAATGATGCGGTTCGCGAAACGGCGGGGTAAACGGATCAGGACGGGGTAAGCCCGCGCTTGAATAGACCGCGGCTGTTTCCAGTGCCGCTTGATCGCCGAGGACCGGTAGCAGATGAGCGAGGCTGCGTGCGAGCATGGTCTTGCCGGTTCCCGGCGGTCCAACCATCAACAGATGATGTGCGCCTGCGGCTGCAATCGCCACCGCCCGTTTGGCCGCCAGTTGACCGGCGATGGTGGCAGGCGCCGACACCTGCGTGGTGACCGGAACTTCTTCGGGGATGCATAAATCTTGCGCATAGGCGGGGTCGCGTAACAGTCGGATGACTTCGTTCAGATGACCTGCGGCGAGTGGCCGGGCCGGACCCAGAACATTGATTTCGCTTGCGCTCCCCGCGGGGACGATCAGTCTGCGGCCGCTGGCCAGGGCCGCCATGGCAGCACACAGTGCGCCCCGGGTGGAACGTAACTCACCGTACAGACCCAGCTCACCCAGGTATTCGTAGTGCTCGGCTTGCGGTCCTGGAATCTGACCGGTCGCCGCAAGAATGCTGATGGCGATCGGCAAATCGAATCGTCCGCCTTCCTTCACCAGGTCTGCGGGGGCCAGATTGACCACCACCTTGGTCTGTGGGAACTCCAGACCGCAGTTGACGATCGCGCTCTTCACCCGGTCGCGTGCTTCGCGAACCGCAGTCTGGGGCAATCCAACCAGGGTGACACCGGGCAGCCCACCCGCCAGATGGGTCTCCACCGTGACAAGGGGACACTCCATTCCCACCTGGCCGCGGGAGTAGGTGGTGTTGACCGAGCTCAAGGAATCAGGGGTTGCCGGTTTCCAGCACAGAAATCCGCTGCTCGAGAATCTGGACCTGCTGCCTCAGGGCCTCAAGCGCAGCCAGATGCCGTTCCATTTCGTGCCGCGGGACCAGATCGATGCTCGCCATGAAGCGTTGGATCGCATCATCGAATTGCGGCCGCGGTGGCAGTCGATCGCCGAACACGGAAGTCAGACGGGTGAGCAATTCATCGGCTGCACTGGCGATGGGCATCTGGTTTAAGCCTCAAGATTCAAGTGAAGTCGCCATCATGCCAATTGCGCGGGGTACAGGCCAACCAGCCCTGGTCTGCAGCCGCTGTAGGAAGTTGCTGGCCTGAAAGAGGGCATAGTGCTGGCGACGGTTGATTTTGCACTGAGATGGTGCGCTACAGCGAACCGAAATGGTGCGTTCAGCCTGCGGTTGAGCAATCAGGATGCGCCTCGGAAAATCCTGACACACCCTATCTATTTGAAAAAAAGAAAAAAATAGAGTTGGCACGAATGCTGCTCAGTAGCTGTCGGGATACAACGGCTGTGCGGCCTGAAATACAGGACCAGCCGATCTTGGCTTTATTGGAGATAAAGGGACTGAAGTGAAAAAACTGACCATTCTTATTCTGTTGCTGGGCACCGGGTACGCGAGTGCCGCTGAGTTTTCCGGCAACGTGACACTGGCCACCGACTACCGTTTCCGCGGTATCTCTCAGCTTGATCGTTCACCCGCGTTGCAGGGTGGGTTCGATGTTGCAACCGAAAGTGGCTTCTACGTTGGCGTCTGGGGTTCCAACGTGAACTTCTCTGAAGGCGCGCTCGAACTCGATGTGTACGGTGGCTTTGCCGCCGACATTAACGATAACCTGTCCTATGATGTGGGCCTTCTGTACTACGGCTATCCCCACTCCGGGACCAGCGGTAATCCTGAATTTGCCTACTACGAGGTCTACGGCAGTTTCAGCTTCTACGGCGCTACCCTCGGTCTCAACTACTCACCGGACTATTTCGCCGAATCCGACAAGTTCTACTACGTGTACGGTCAATACTCATTGCCCATCGGCGATAACTTCAGCATCGACTTTCATGCTGCTTTGAACCAGTTCGACAGCAAAGACGCGGCGTTTAACAAGTTCGGTATCGGCTCAGGTTCAGACGACAGCTACGTCGACTACAGCGTGACTTTTGCAAGCTCATTTGGTGGTTTTGATTTTGCGCTGGCCTTCATCGACACCAATCTGAACGACGACGAGTGCTTTGGCGGCTCCAAGATCTGCGAAGCCACCGGCGTGTTCTCGGTATCAAAAAGCCTGTAATTAAGAGAGAATTTCCGGTGCACGGATCTTCCACGAACGCTTGAAAACACCAGTTTTCAAGCGCTGTGCAGCCAGATTTACTTAGGAGATAACAACATGAAATTGATCACAGCCATCATTAAGCCCTTCAAGCTGGACGACGTCCGCGAAGCGCTTTCAGGAATTGGCGTACAGGGGATGACGGTCACAGAAGTCAAAGGCTTCGGTCGTCAGAAGGGCCATACGGAACTCTATCGTGGGGCCGAGTACGTGGTGGACTTCCTGCCTAAAGTCAAAGTGGAAGTCGCGGTAGACGACGGTATGTTGGACCAGGTTCTCGAGTCCATTACCAAGTCTGCCAACACCGAAAAGGTCGGCGACGGCAAAATTTTCGTTACGTCGCTTGAAGAGGTTGTCCGCATCAGGACCGGCGAAACAGGGTCCGAAGCGGTTTAAGCGCGGACAAACAAGGAGCATAAAGTGGAAGATTTATTGCATAAAACCCCCCGCTTGCGGGGGCTTGGCCAGATCGCGCGGCTGTTTTCGGTATTCGGCTTAGCCGTTTGCTTTGCACCCGCGGCA
>JAQBYL010000243.1 GCA_027622495.1 Pseudomonadota bacterium | reverse complement strand
CGATGTGCTGCGCGGTATCGAACATCTCGACGGGTATGTGCTCAAGCAGTTCTTTCTCGGGTGGCAGGTCTCGACCTTCAAGATAACCTGCGTTGTAGATCAGCACCTCCGGTTCACCGGCTTTGCGGATAGTGGCAAACGCGTTCTTGATCGACTGCTCCGACACCAGGTCCAGTTCGACGATGCTGCATTCCCCACCCTGGTCTTGTATCGCCGCCGCCAATAAAGCTGCGTTGTCTGCATGACGGGTTGTGAGGGCGACAAAAAAACCTTCCTTGGCAAACTTCTGCGCGACGGCACCCCCTACGCCCCACCGAATGCCTACAGGTACATCGCTGTCGTCGAGCACCTTGCCGTGGGCGAGCTTGGTGTTACGACCGTCTGCCTGCCACTTGGACGTGGCGCCGATCACCACGGCAACCGGTTTGTTGGATTCGTTCATTTTGCAGGTTCCTTATTCTTGTGAGGAGTGGGATCAAGTATCGCCACGTTGTACACGTCGAACAGATCGTCCATCTGGTGACCCACGCCGATGTCGTGGCTTTTCCTGCGCACCGCGTCCAGACGAAAGTCGGTGGTTAGAATCTGCTGGCATAATGACACGAGAAACAGCGACAGACGAGGTTCACCATGAGCAGAAAGAGCAAACCAACAGGTCCATCGGACAAGCAGCTCCGCGAACTGCTGATCCGATACAAATGTCCAACTCCGTTCCATGCGGCACGGACGCTGTTTCTCGGTCAGATCGCAAGCCCCGACTTTTCCGTTTCACCCATGAACGCGGTGCGTCATCTGTGGCACGGCGAGATGCCGGAGTTTGAGAACGAAGCAGCGGCGCGCACTCTGATGGAGGGATTGGTCAACGGTTTGTGGAATCGGCTGACCGACCATCAGAACAAGCGGCATCCGTTTCATTTAACGCGCATGAACCCACCGACGGATGCATTGACCTTTGCGCGATACACCCGTGTGCGCCGCGAGGAACTGCGAGGGTTTGCCGATGGCCTGTTCGGGGATGAACAGGCCATGGATCTGCCAGAGACCGCCCATCACGCGATGCACCACCTGACCGAAATCCGCGGTTTTATGGAGGCCATGGGCGCACTGTCTAACGCAGACGACCTGCTGAACACGATTGACCAGACTGCCCGCGATCTGGTGGAACTCACGAGGATTGCTGAGATCGAGATGAACGCTGCGGTACTTTCGTGCAGCAATGCCCGACGGCAGCGGCTTTAGATGATGCCAGACACATAGAAAGCTCGACGAAGAGACCCTGTTGCGCCTGCGAGTCCGCGCCGCCAGGAACGGCGTCTCGATGCAAGAAGAAGCGCGGCCTTGGCGACGACGAAGTATCCGCTTTGTCTGCGGAGCAAGGTGCTGAGGTTCAACCTTCAATGATTGCCGGGGTTGCGTTGAGGGTATCGCGCGCGAAACCGGCAGCCTCCTTGTAACGGGCCATGAAACTGGCGATTTCGTTTTCATCGATCGCGTCCCCAAGCGAGTGGCCCGCGGCGACGCGTTCTTCGATATTGAACAGAACCCCCATCGGACCTTCACCGCGATTGCGCAGCACCAGCTCTTTGATCGGTTTCACAAGGCGGGCTTCGTAGACGTTTAACGCAGTTTTGGTCGGCCCTACGGCTTTTATCGCTGCGCCCAGAACACGACCATCCACGATCGCCTGAGTCGCACCCCCTGAACCGTGCGGGAACATTGCGTGCGCCGCGTCCCCAATCAACACCGCACGTCCTTCCGCCCAGCGGTCGATCGGATCGCGATCTACCATGGGGAACTCCCAGATGCCTTCCGCGCGGCTCACAATCTCCGGCACGTTCAGCCAGCCGAAATCCCAATCGAGAAACTCATCCATAAAAACTTCCGGCTTCGCCGGTTTATTCCAGTCGCTCTGGTCTATGGCGCTTACATCGGCTGGTCGAAGTTCGGCAATCCAGTTGAGGGTCGTCTCACCATTTTCGTCGAGGGGCGCCACCGGGTAGCAGATGAAGCGCTGTTTGATGCCACCGATCAGAACAAATGAATTGCGGGTCCGCGGTGGCGCACAACGGGATACGCCACGCCACATGATGGCCCCACCCCAGTGCACATCGCCCTGGTTCGGGTACATCTGTTGACGGACACTGGAATGAATTCCGTCTGCTCCCACCAACAGGTCCGCCTCTTGCGTAAACGTTTTGCCTTTGGAAGTCGTGAAGTGAGCCGTCACGCCGCTGGCGTGATTTTCGAAGCGGGTGAGCCGTGCATCGCTCACTACACAGTCATCACCCAGACGGGCTCGGACTGCATCAAGTAGACGCAGATGAAACTGCCCGCGGTGCACCGAGAACTGCGGCCAGTTGTAACCTGCCTGAGTGCCTCTTGGTTCTGTCCACACCGGATGGGCGCCGTAGAAGAACAAAGCCCACTCCTCGGCTTCGATACCAATCTCGCGAAGGTCGGTCTCCAGACCCAACTGGTAGAGTTCGCGAACGGCGTTGGGTTGCAGATTTATACCAACGCCCAGCGACCTGATTTCGCTGGCGGCTTCGTAAACGTGCACTTCTTCGCCGATTTCATGACAGGTGAGGGCGAAGGTCAGGCCGGCGATACCGCCGCCGGCCACGATGATGGTCATCGGGTGGCTTTCCTTGTTCTAAGAATGTCGAAGCATACTTCGCCCAGGCGATGTGATGACTCGTTGATATTGTAAGAGAGAAACAACGCATCTATCTCCACACTTGCGAACCAACTGGAAGCCGGGTTTTCTGACCGGGCACGGAACACCCCGTTGACGATCAACTACTCTCTGATCTAGCGTTCCCTTAGAAAGGCAAGGAATCAAAATTGTGCCTACCTCAACAGTAACAGCAAAAGGCCAGATAACACTTCCTCGAGATGTGCGACCGGCACTGGGGCTTGGCACCGGTGACAAGGTTGATTTCATAGAGGCCGACGGCGGCTTCAAACCTGGTGCCGGATCCGAAGCCCCATGAGCGCACCCAAGTGGCAGTTCGCCCCGCGTTTCCGTCGCCACGCTTTCGGATGGCGATCCGACACGCCCATCAAGCGGATCAAGGAAGCCATCACCGAGATCAAGAAGGTTGCCCGCAAGGACCCGGTATTGGCCGCGGAGGGCTCAATCATTCTGCTGCAAAAGCTCTCGCCAGCCCTTGCGCATGTCGACAGCTCGTCTGGTGCAATCGGTTCTGCGGTAAACAAAGCCATCGACACACTGGTGCCGATCATTGGCGCAGCAGACGTTGAGCCGCAGATTCGGCACCGCTGGCTGGAACGCCTGTGGCAAGCGCTGCAGGACGACGACATTCCTTACCTAGAACTGCTGGGAGAGTACTGGGGCGAGCTGTGCGCCACCCCGGAAATGGCATCGCGCTGGGCTGATGAACTACTGCCACCGCTGTTGCAGGCCTGGACTGCGTCCAACGGTCGATACTTCACGGGCACAAGCGCATGCCTTGCGTGTCTGTTTACCGCGGGCCGGCACCAGGAATTGCTGCGCTTGATCGACAAGGCCTCATTCAAATGGTGGCACGACCGGCGCTGGGGGGTGAAAGCCCTGGTCGCGATGGGCAAGAAGTCAGAAGCAATCCGCTATGCGGAGGAGTCACGTGGGCTCAATGATCCGGGATGGCAGATCGCTCAGGTCTGCGAAGAAATTCTCTTGTCCTCTGGTCTGCTCGACGAGGCTTACCAGCGCTACGCCATGGAAGCCACTCAAGGCACCACTAACCTCAGCAGATTCCGAACTATCTGCAGAAAGTATCCGAACAGGCAGCCCGATGAAATTCTGCGCGATCTGATCGCCAGCACACCGGGCGCCGAAGGCAAATGGTTTGCTGCTGCCAAGGATGCGGGGTTGTTCAAAGTGGCCGCAGACCTTGCCACACAAAGTCCAACCGATCCGCGCACATTAACCCGTGCTGCTCGGGATTTTGCCGAGAAGCAGCCTGACTTTGCACTTGCGGCGGGGCTGGCCGCGCTGCGCTGGATATCTCTTGGACATGGCTTTGAGATCACCAGTGTCGATCTGCTGAAGGCATACTCAGCAGTGATGCACGCGGCCACTGGCACAGGGGTTAGTTCTTTAGATATCAACGAGCAGATACGCAAGATCATCGTCAGTGATCAGTCGAAAAACGACTTCATGAGGACGGTTCTAGCCAGTCGTTTGTCGAGCTAGAGACCAGCAGTGCCGTAATCACCCTGGCTGTTCCATCGCCTCCTGGACTTGTTAACAAACCTAACTCTTAGGCCGATACCAGATCGGCGATGTCCAGGCCATCTCGTGAATCTCGCTCGGATAGGAGCCGTCGGTGCACACAGCGGGCCGCTGCGCTTCCGGCACCCGGGCGCAATCATGCGCACTCCAGCGCGGGGTCGCATTCTCCACCACGCGAAGATAGTAGTAGGCGGGTTGCGTGGCATCAAAACCCTCATCTGAATACACGGCGCAGAGAGAATCGTGGCCGGCTCCCGCCTGCGCGGACCCGGCAATGTCGATCACATCTGCATGCTGTCCACCTTGCGCGTCGATCCAACCTTTCACGAGCTGCAGGCGTTCAAGCTGCGCACTGGCTGGGTCACGCACGGCGTAAGCGACGAAGGTGGGTCTTGCGCCTGCCGAGCCAGTCGGAAGATCACCGCCCATCGGCACGCCCTGTGCGTAACCGCGTGCCGCCAGATCCTGCGAACCGCACAGATCGTCGGTAAATCCCCAACCAGCGAAGAACCGCGGAACGATGCGCGGACCGGAAGTACCGAACACTTCGCGCCGCTGCATCGCTTCGAAAATCGCGTCCCGCGAGTTCTCCACGGCCCACACACCGGCAAGCCCACCGGGGTTGCCGTCAATGCCGCTGGTGAGCAGGCCCGGCTGCAAGCGTTCGAGCGGTGTTGACTCGCCTGTTACGTGACCGGCCCAGTTCGTTTCTGACGCGGCACCTGGTGTGGCCGCGTGCGTGTCGGTGGAGGCGATCATGCCGAGCTTCACCGGATTGCTGCCAAGCTCCGCTTCTTCTGCAAGCCCCACCAGTAAACCGGAACGGATGAAGTCGGTTTTGTCCACGCACCCCGCACCGAGCATACCGCTCGCACCAACTTCCCCGGGCTCGCACTCCACGGTGACCTCGGTGCGCTGGCCGGCTCCAATGCTGCCATCGGCTTGCCGCACGGTTACAGCGAACGTCTCTTCACGACCCATAAAGCGCACCTGCTCGACATCGCAGAGTTCGTCCGGCTGACTCAGAATCGAACCCAAGCCGTTCACGCACTCCGAACCCCCTTTGTGCTGGAAGATTTCCATGATGGGTTCACGCTTCAGGCGATGGTCGGCGTAAGCGCGCCGCGCTTCAGGGGTCTGGTCGATCGCCGTGTAGGGCGCCATGCGCCCGTTGGCGAGATTGGAGTTGTGGGGAATGGTCAGGTAGTCACAGCCGCCGGTACAGGCCACGTCAAGCTGGTTCCAGAGCAGATTGTCAGCTGGTGCGTCGATGTAGGAGACCGGACCGTCAGGTACATCGCCGTTGCGGAAGATCACGTTGCGATGCAGGTTGGAGGTTCCCGGGGTGCCTGTGTATTCGTAGGCCACAAAGCTCGTGAATTCACAGGCGGAACTGCGATCGTAGGCTTCTTCTGCGGCGGCGACGATACGCTGCCAGGGACCTTGTGCCCATTCCCGACACAGTGAGCCATCCGCCCCGCAGAGTTCGGGCACGCGCGCAGGAGTTTCGGTGGTGATCACCGTGCCCAGCATGCGCATACCGACGAGCTGATCGGAGCGGTACTGGGTGCAGAATGCAGAGCCGTAGCTTGGCGAATCCGGCGTCCTGCAGAGAGCGCGCTCGCCGAGGAACTCGGCGTGGTCGGTGACCGCGAGGAAATCCAGGGGGCGGTCGATGGTTATGCTGCCGATGGGTTTGCCGGCTTCGTCGAGGGGCCAGAAGGGGATCGGTTCTCCGCGGGCGAAGCGATGCGCATCTGAAGGCGTCGCGCCGGTGCTGTTGGCGGCGGCGTCGAAGGAAAAACTGGTGTGGACATGGACGTCGCCGAACAGAGGCATGCGGTCTGGGGTGTAGTCGGCGCAGGGGGTTCGAGTTTCGGTGTAGCTGACCAGGCCGTCTGTGGCTGCAGAACCCTGCACGGCCGGTGCTGGCTCGGTGGAGGTTTGAGCGGGATCGCCCGCGTCTGGTTCACGGGAGCAACCTGAAAGTATGAGCGCACAAAGCAGCGCACAGCCGATTGTTGATCGCATCAAGGTTCTCCCCCTACCGATGATGTCCGCAACGGAATGTTAGCGCATCAGCAGACCCCAAGTTAACCAGAGAGTTGGTGAGCGGTCAGGTCCAGTGACGGCTCCCCCGGCAAAGCCGGGGGCTTCCGAAGAATGTGAGCCGCTCAAAGC
>JAQBYL010000242.1 GCA_027622495.1 Pseudomonadota bacterium | reverse complement strand
CAGGTGTGAGGCTTTGCGCTCGGCATCATAGACGTTGGAGAGCAGGAAGCCTTCGCCTTCGGCGGCGTCCCCGCTCTTCGGCACGAAGATGGGTTCGGATGTGGCGCAGGTTTCACCCACGTGGTGGATGTCGATCTTGCCGGTCTGGTGGTCGATCCGTGCGATCCCGTTGAACCCACCCACGTCGAACTCAGGGTGGGAGTCGCAGGCCATGTAGCCGTAACGGTAGTCGAGACCGCTGAAGCGCTCGTCCAGGCGCGGAAACTCGCAGGCCAGATCGTTGAGACGCTCCCATTTGTAGTCGGCACTGTTCTGCGCCATGTCGAATGTCCAACGGGTCAGCCGCGGGACCGACTTGGCCGGATCCCCCGGGCTGCCATCCGCCGACGGGAACAGCGGTGCCTGATCGAATTCGCAGACGTCACAGGTGACCGTGTCACCATTGGTGTGTGCGTTCATGGGATGGAACACAAAACCCGGCTGGTCGCTTCTGAACCAGCGCATATCGGCTACCGACCCGCTTCTTGGCATGATGCCGATGTGCACGCCTTTCTCAGGCTCCCAGGCGTATACGGGCCCACCTGACATGGCGCGTTCCATGGATCCAGATCGGAAAGATCACGTGTTCACGGGTCACAATGAAGTCGTGCACCATGGCGGCGTAGGGGGCCGCGAAGGTCTCGGAACGGGTCAGCTTGCCGTTCCGGTCCACTACGTGGAAAGACATCTGCTCAGAGATCATGCCATCGGCGTTGTAGCCGAAGAACAGCATTTCACCCGTTTCCGGATCGATCTTCGGATGAGCGGTCATGGGGCCCACCAGTTTGTCCCCGAATGTCCATGGCCCGATCGACTCGAGTGTCTGGGGATTCAGTTCGAACGGTGCGTGAGCTTCTTCCAGCGCCAGCAGCCTGCCGCCGTGCCAGATCACATTGGTGTTGGCCAGACCGTCGGTGGCCATCCCCTGCACACTTTCGTCAGCATCCATGGGATTGAACGCGGCAAACAGCGCGCGCCCGGCTTCGTGCTCGGCCTTCCACTTGACGGTGCGGTTCCAGCGGTTCTTGTACGCCACCCGGCCATTTTCGATGTAGAAGCCGTGGATCATTCCGTCACCGGCAAACCAGTGATAGTCGCCACGGGGGGCAAATTGCGGGTTCGGCCCGTTGCGGAAGAAGGTCCCGTTCAGTTCACGTGGGATGGCACCTTCGACCACCAGATCGGGTGCATCACACTCCATCTGGATCGGCGCAAAACCGCCGCGAAGATTTGGATGATTGGGAAAGGGTGTCGCCATGGTGTGTTCCTCTTTTTTTACGGTGTTCAGTGGCTGAGATCTTTGCCGGTTGGGTTGTTCTGCAACTGCTGTTGCTTGAGGCGTTCTTCGAGAAGCGTTGTGCGATCGCCGGAACCAGGCCGAACAGCGGAATTCCGGTGGAGGACTGCATGGAATCCTAGCGGACTTTGAACATGTTTAAAAACTGATTCTGACGATATCATCCGCCCCCATGACCCATGCAGTGTCCAGACAGGAACTCGAGCAATACCGCAGCGACGGGTTTTTTGTTCGCCAACGGGTGTTTGTCGGTGCTGCTCTCACAGGCCTTTGTGCGGCCGCGGATCGGGCGGCAGCCAGAGCCGTGGCAGCCTGCGCCGATGGTCGCGCGTACTATCTCGATGGCAAACGGTTTGTCGATACGGTTGATGCAACGGTTCAGTTCGAGCACACGCCAGGAAGTGAAACACCTCGTGTGATCGAACCAGTGCATCACTTCGAACCCTCGATCGACGCCCTGCTCGATGATGAACGCCTGGTGCAACCCATGCGTGATCTGGTTGGTTGCCAGGAAGTGGCGTTGTGGACCGACAAGCTCAACCTCAAGTCTGCCTATGGCTCGGGTTTTCCGTGGCACCAGGACGCACCCTACTGGATTCACAGCTGCGCGCATGTGCATGCGCTGCCCAATGTGATGGTTGCCCTGGACGATGCGGACCTGGTCAACGGCTGCTTTCGAGTGATCCGCGGCAGTCATCGGCATGGCAATCTGCCCGGAACCGACGATGGCAGTCAGTTGGGTGGCCTTCTGACTGACATTAAGCGGATTGATCTACGCGATGAGGTGGCGCTTGCGCTGCCGGCGGGGTCGCTGGCCTTCTTTGATCCCTACACCGTTCACGGATCGCAGCCGAATCGAAGTCCGAGACAACGGCGGGCGCTGGTGCTTACCTATCAGCCCGCCGGTCATCAGATGCTTAAAGCGCCGCGCGTGCGCAACTGTGGTGTTCAGTTGCTGCCGTCCAGACCCTCCACTGGTTTGTAGTAGGGTTTGTCGCCCAGCGTTTGAACCTTCTGCAGCCAGTTGGCGCCAGCTTCTGCCGGTGTGTAAGACCAGTCCTGACGGTGGTAATTCCAGCTTTCGGGATTCAGGCTCTGGGCCATGGCCCAGTACTGATCCGCACGGGCTTCGTCGCCCTGCTGCTTGAAGTACACGCCTAACTGAAAGGCCGGATCGGCACGAGCGGAGTCCGCAGTCGCAAGCTTGAGCTCAGGCTCACTCTGGACCCATTCGCTTGCGTCGGATTTCGCCACCCAGTCAGCCACCATGGGAGCGTAGTCGCTGCGGCCGAACTCGAAGTCGTTCATCTTGTGGGTGGTGGCATAGGTGCCTTCGTCGATTCGACGCACCTTGCCCTGTTCATCGATCCACACCGCAGACGGAACATTCACCAGGCCGTAACGGGCGCTGATGGTGTGTTTTTCATCTACCAGAGCAACATAGGTCGCTTTGGCTGCTTCGTACCAGGGTGCTGCTACGCTGATACCGCCGGTGTCCTGTGCTGCCGCGATGATGATGAAGTTGTCGTCTTTGAGGTTTTCGTATACTTCCTGCCAACCTGACAGGTCAAATCGGCATCCTCACCACGACGCCCAGGTTAAAAGCATGATCTTCTTACCCTTGAAATCAGACAGGCTCAACGGGTTGCCGTCCATGTCGCTCAAGGTGAAGTCGGGGGCCAGATGTTGCTGGGTGAACGCTGAACGGCGTGCCGGAATGGCGCCAAAACTCCAGACACCCTGCTCGTGGTCAACCACATACGGTTGCTGCAGGCGACCGGCCAGGCCGGTGACATTGAACCAGGCAACCCCTGCGCGGGTGACGAACATATCACTGTCCTCTTCCTGACGAACCGGTACACAGATGTCGTCAATGCAGGCGCCTTCCGGTTTCAGCTCAAAGCCATTGACCGCCGGCAGGTCAACGGGACGAACCCACAGGTCATTGGCATCACTGAGTGTTTCGGCCACAACGTTCGTGCCCTGTTCGTACAGAACGGTGGCTTTTGCCAGGGCAGTCGAACTCAGACTTATCAAACAGATGAGCGTGATTGCTCGAACCATCCGATCTCTCCACAGTTGATCTCCATGAAACTATACAACATGCTGATCTTTGTCGTACGGCCATTCTGGCGGATATTGGTAGTGATGAATCATTTAACGGCGTGGTGATGGGGTTTAGAAAACGATCTCTGTGGTTGCTGCTGCTTTCGGTGTTTACCCCTGCGGGCTTGGGCCACGGTGGCGTCGTTCTTGAGGACGACGTATGCGTCATCAACATCGGTTTTCTAAAAGCGCATTTCACCAGTTATCAACCTGAGACCCAGGGTGCAGAAGAGTTCTGCGAAGACATCCCCGATGTAGCGGGAAGTGTGTTCGTGATCGATTATCTGCACGACTTTTTAAAAAGCATGCCGGTCGATTTTCGAATCATCCACGACATCAACGACCTCGGGCGGTTTGCCAACTGGGATGATGTGAAATCCATCGGCGACCTGAACCCACACACAGTTTTTTATGATGCCGCCAGAACCCACAGCGATGGGGTGTTGAAAATTGAACACGCCTTTGCCGAAGCCGGCAGTTATATCGGTGTGGTTACCGCGCAGCATCCCACCGAAGACAAGCGCTACAACGCGGTGTTTCAGTTTCGCGTTGGGGGTGCTGATTACGGTTTTGTACCGTATATGATTGCGCTGATGCTGTTCCTGCACCTGATGTTCTGGAAGGGTGGGGACTGGATGCGTCGATTGATCAAGGCCGGCTGATGCGCTGGCTAGGGGTTTTTTTTCTCGGGCTGCTGCTTGCCAGCGCCAGTGCGCCGCTCGATTGGTATCCGGATGAGATGAGAATCCGGCTGGCACAGGTGTTCGGTGTGGCGGACTATGAGCCAGCGCCCATGTCGCATGCACCCGTTGATCTGGATCCAGAAGAACGCTGTCCGGAAGACTTTCTGGGCTGGCGCAAGCAACAGGTTATTGATGGGGTACAGATCGAGCAGTCTGCCGCATGTGTCGTGGACAACCCTCATGCTGTGGCCGCGTTCGTCAAAGGCACCAACCGGGTTTCGCAAGCCACGCTGATGGCAGCGGGGGTAACCGCAGACGCGGTTGAAAAAGGTGCCGATCTGGATGGCGATGGCGACCCGGACGAAATACACATTCGCCTCGAGGTTGTTGAACTCAATGGGGGTTCGCCCGAAAGCCGCGAGCCAACGACGCAATACGCCGTCGCACCAGGGATCCTGCCGGGTTTCTGGGTGTTCGCACCGAAGACCTTCGGCATGGCCACCGAGAACTTCGAGTCCGCCAAAGCGCAGCCGCTGTTCAAAGTCCCTTCGCCGACCATCCGGGTGGAGCAGGGCGATCGCGTGCAGATCACCCTGGAAAACAGCCACTACATGCCCCACACCATTCACTTTCATGGTGTGGATCATCCGTTTCTTGATGCCAATGGCGAAGGCAACGACGGTGTGCCAATCACCAGCGAGATGCCGGTTATGCCAGGCAGCGCGCGCACCTACGACATGCAGCCGCGCCAGAGCGGGACCATGTTCTACCATTGCCACGTGCAGGTGCAGGTGCATGTGATGATGGGCCTGCAGGGCCTGTTTGTGGTGGAAGAAAACCGCCCGAACAACTTTGTGCAGACGCTCAACCTCGGGGCCGGCCATGTACGCGTACGCTCAGCTGCAGTTGCCGAAGGCTGGGATCGTGAGTACGACCTGCACTATCTGAATGTTGATTCAGACCTGAACAATCTCATCCAGAAATACAACGATCCGCGCCTGATCACCGAAGCGATGCACCGTCGGTACAACATCACCCAGGCAGCCAGTGAATATTTTCTGCTGAATGGCCGGTCGTTCCCATACACATTTCGAGAGTCGCTGGTTGTGGCCGACAGCGATGAAAAAGTGAAGCTCAGGATTGCCAACGGCGGCAGCGAGGGGATTGCTCTGCATACCCACGGCCACAAAGCCACCATCACACATCTGGATGGCGTTGCGGTTCCCCCGGTTGCACAACTCAAACGCGATGTGATCTGGATTGCCAGTGCGCAGCGGGCAGATCTGACGTTGCAGACCACCGATGATGGTCTGAACAGCTATGGCAGAGGGGTGTGGCTGCTGCATGACCATCAGGAAAAAGGTGTCACCACTAACGGGATCAGTCCCGGTGGCAACGTCAGTGCGATCGTCTACAACGACTATCTAGGTGACGATGGCTGGCCGCTGACGTTCGGCATGAACTTCGATCCCTTTTTTGATCCCGCCTACTACCAGGGCAAGATTTCGGTGTGGGCCCAGTACGATCCACAGAATCTGTTCGGCAACGTCTCCTCAGATGGCCTGGCATGGCGACCGCTGATGTTCTGGCTGGGGTGCGCACTTGCGGGGCTGTGTCTGGTTGTGTTGTTAGGGCGTGGCCTTAAGCGATGAGGCAGGCGTTAGCGCTTTGCCTGATGCTTGGGCCGGCTGCTTTTGCTGCCGCTGCGTTTGCTGCCGATGATGGGCACCATCATCATGACCATAACATGTCGATGGACGCAACCGGCATGGTGATGAACGACAATCGAACCAGATTACCCAGGGACTGTGCAGAGATATCGCAGGATGTAAGCCTCACGGTTTATGCAGGTGTGGAGTTCGCAGCCGACTACCCCGGCACTGTTTTCGGTTTGAGCGAACATATTTACAGAGCGCCGCCCTGCAGCAGGATCACCGTGCGTTTTGTTAACAAAGATCAGATCCGGCATCAGTGGATGATTCACGGTTTACCCCGTTATCTCTACGATGCTGGCATGTTTCATCTGGAAGCCGCCGGTGGCCACGAACAGACCGGCACGTTCATCGTCCCGAGCGATCATCGGACCTATCTGGTTCACTGCGACATGGCGCAACACATGGAAAAAGGCATGAAGGCGCAATTGAAAGTGGGGATGGGCGATGGCGATCTGTGGGCCATCCCCGGTGTCAGTGGCGACTTCGTTCGTGACAGCTATCGGTCTACAGACTAAAAAAAAGGCGAATGTTATGAAGCTCTATCATTTTCCCATTGCACCCAACCCCGCCAGAGTGCTGTTCTATCTCA
>JAQBYL010000241.1 GCA_027622495.1 Pseudomonadota bacterium | reverse complement strand
AAAGATAACCGCGGATCTCCTGAAGAGATTCGTGCATCGCTGTAACTGCCTTGTCCACCTCAGCTTCGCCCATTGCCGTGCTGGTGCAATACATCAACCGACCCGCAGACATGACGCCATGTCGCAGCATGGTGAGGTGCAGCAGTGGACCAATGTGCCCCGCCCCCACCATACCTGCCAGTGACTGCCGTGCATCGTTAATCGGAAGGTCCGTAAGGTGAACATTGGTTAGCGATCCCATACCAATAGCCTGACCGCGTATACCGGCTTGCGAAAACGCCTGGTTGAAACCTTCGCGCAGACGCTCGCCAAGACCATTGATCCGTGTCAGATCTTCAGAGCTGAGCGCAGACATCGCCGCTCTGCCCGCCGCCATGGTCAGCGCGTTGCCGCTGAATGTACTTGCGTGCATAACCGGTGTGATCTGTTCCGGGCTGAAGAGTTGCATGAGATCCCTTCTGCCTCCCACCGCTCCAACCGGTAAACCGCCGCCGATGATCTTGCCCATGCAGGTCAGGTCAGGTTGGATGCCAAACAGACTCTGGGCACCCCCTTCGCTGAGCCTGAGCGTGATGACTTCATCAAGGATCAGCACAATGCCATGCTCAGCAGTCGCCTGCCTCAGCGTCTGCAGAAACTCCTGTGTTGCAGCAATCATGCCGAGCGAGCCGAGAACTGGCTCCACAATCACCGCAGCCAATTCGTTTGCGTGCTTGTTAATCAACGTCCGGGCATGCTCAGACTGATTAAATGGGCACACCACCGTGTCGCCAAGCACACTGGCTGGAAAACTTGCGTCTACTGCCAGTGATACTGGCTCCGCAATGTTACCTCGCCGATCAGGGAACGGCACGAGCGAAACTTCTGCCTGTTCATAGCTGCCGTGATACCCACCCTCCATCTTCATGATTTTCTGCCGACCGGTGGCAGCACGCGCGCAGCGGATCGCCATGAGGGTGCCTTCGGTGCCGGAACTGCTGAAACGCATCTGTTCAATCGAAGGTATCCGCTCAACCAGCAATTCCGCGAGGGCAATCTGATCTTCGTTGGGTGCGGCATACGCTGTTCCGCAAGCAACCTGTTTCTGCACTGCGTTGACTACCTTGTCAAACGCATGGCCATGAATGAGCGATGTGAAGTTGTTCATGAAGTCGAGCATCTCGTTGCCGTCGACATCGGTCACGCGAGCCCCCTTGGCGTGATCGATCACCAGCGGATACGGGCCATAGTGGGCGCTCGCGCGGGGATCTCCCCCGGGAAATACAACTCTGGCCCGCTCCGCCATCTTCTGCGACGTGGGGCTGAATCGACGGTACTGTGCAACAAGTGGATGATCGGTCATGACACTTCGCCTGATGATGAGCTACCCGGGATTATTGACACCGGCAGGCGGGCTTGTCACGTATTTCATATAGAAAAACGGGCTTTCGTGAAAGCCCGTTTTAAACATGCCGCAAAGCGACTGTGGTTAGTGCCCGTCTGTTAGTACCCGTCTACCTGCGACGACGTAAAGCACCCAGACCGAAGAGCCCAAAGCCGAGTAACGCCAGAGTTCCTGGTTCCGGAACCACGGAGGCGTGGAGCGAGAACTGATTGATCTGGCCAGTCATGAACATCATGTTGTCGCTAACGCGAAGTTCCCAGGTACCAAAGATGTCAAGGTCATCGGCCATTGAAAGTGTCTGGGTCTGTGTTGCGCTATACGGTCTCCAGTGTCCACTGACGTTGTTAATACCGGGATGAGAAACAACACCGAAACCAGGTGGTGGCTCGTCGTATTCGTCGTCTGCCTCATCATCGAAGATAAACGCGTCACAGGGAGCCTGGCCGGAACAGAACCCCAGGTTATGCGCCGCAAAGCCGAAGAATCCAGGACGGTATAGCAGCGGAACCAGCGTGCCGGATTGAACGTGGAACAACTCGATTATCAGATCTCCTTGAAACTGATGCGTTATGACGACGTCGACATCGAGATCTTCAATCGTTCCGCGGTCACCTACTTCAATAGACGCTATGGCGTTGCCCGGTCTCATTGAACCTGAAACAACGGACGCATCAGGGATATCAATCGCACCCGTCCAGAGATACTCCAACAACACTGCCGATGCTGAACCAGAGCTCAACAACAGCACTGTTGCGATCACCAGACCAGCCAGATTCGAGAGGTTAGTAATTTTCACTTTATCTACTACATCAACTACAGATGTAGAACTAAGGAGCAAGTTTCACACCATCGAATGTCAGCACCCTGTAGGCTTTGTAAGCGGGATATATCGTCAGGTTTTCAACAAGTTAGGAGATTTTTTGAATGCTCTTTCTTAGCCAGTCAGGTTAGTTTACTAAGCTCATCCGCTGGGTGTCAGCACCTGTAAATCTGACTGACACCCGAGGTGTTGGGTTTGTTTACACACCTCCGTCGTGCGCGAGCTGGGGTAAAGCTCGTTACTGAACATTCTGATGATAGAAATCAACGATCGTATCGACGAACAGACCCGGGCGAAAAAATGGCGATCCGTGACCGGTCATTTCCATGATCGTAAAGGTAGAACCGGGTATGGCTGCTGCGATCCGCTGCGCCTCGGCCAGGTTCATATCCTGACGACCGCAGGCAACGAGCACTGGCACGCTCAGGTGACCAAGCATCTCTGAGGTATCCGGTTCACGGGTATGTGCCGTGTGGGCGAGCAATGCGGAGTCACGGTTCTCGTAGAACCGCCACGATTTGCGCATTTCAACCGGTGGTTCACCCGCGTCACTCAACATCCGTCGCGCCTGAGCACCCAGTTCCCGTTGACCCGTCTGCTCTACAGGTGGTGTCAGCGCAACATCAAAAAGCCCGAGTGCGGTAAGTCGACTTTCATGGCGTAGCGCAAACTGAGCTGCAGTTCTGGCGCCATAGGCCACCCCGACTACAAAGGCATGGTCCAGACCCAGCCCATCCATGATGCCTGCCAGATCATCGGCATACTGACCGAATGTGAAATCCTCTTGCGCCCCGTAGCCGCTCTTGCCGGTCCCGCGTATGTCGAAACGCAGGATGCGAAAATGCGTTAGAAGTGGTGCAAAGACCGGTTCCCAGGTCGTCAGATTTGCACTCGCCATGTTAACCAGGGCGAGCAGGGGTAGGCCAGCATCACCGTCGAGCGAGTAATGAAAACGGATACCGTTCACCTCAATGAAATCGTTAGCAAGCTCATAGGCTTCTGCCATGGTCACTCCTTTGTGTTGTTGCTCATGTCACCTGACAGGGGTTGCACCGGTGGAATTCGCGTTTGCGCTATCGTCCGCGGCGTAGGTACTTTTTATGTGCCCTGCAATTTCCTGACATCCCGACACCTCCTGACCGGTGTTGGGATCAACCAGGTACGGGATCAATACCCGCCCACACCGCTCCATCAGGAACCGGCGGTTGCGCGTATCTGGCGTGTAAGCTGGATCGATCTTAGGACGCAGGTGTGAGGGGAACCACTCGACCAGCCTGCTTGGAGCGACGGATCGCAGGACGTATGACAACTCCATTGTGCAGAGCAGCTCGCGAACAGGTCGTGCGAACGGGTTCGATTCATAGCTGAACAACTCAAGCGGGGCAGCCGGTGCCAGGGATGGCTGCACGCGCATGCCGCGTGGCACTCTTGCTAACCCGGCTAACGATGATCCGAGTCGTTGCAGTTCAACCAGCACCCAGCGGAGGGGCACACCCGCATCTGTGTAGGTATTGAAGAGATAGCGGATAATGTCTGCTGATTCATACATCGCGACGGATTCATCTGGATCGATCAGATAAGGAAACTGCGCTTTACCGCCTCGCTCGATCACTCCACTCCGGTAACGCTTGCCGCCTTTCGGGCAGGGAAAAACCTGCACATCCAGATCAAGTTCGGTGATCACCTCGCGAACCAGACGACAATGCGGACAGCCCTCAAACTCATACAACTGCAGAAGCTGCTGCGGCTGACGACAGGCCGGTCTGGCATAAGTACCCGCACCGGTGCGCAACAGGGTCGCAGTTAAAGAGGTGGCGAAATCGATTGAATTCATGATCGCTCAGATCGAGTGATATCAGCCGCCTTTCAAACGATCACGAAACCGCCGCATACCGTGCAACCATCGATCGTAGTCATTTGCTTTGCGTTGAAAGTAGGTTTCAACCTCCGGATGAGGCAGCACCAGGAATCGTTCTTCCCGCATGGCATCGAGACAGGCCAGCGCAACTGCATCTGCTTCAAGTACGCCGTCAAAGCTCGCCTGGCCTATTTTAGGTCGAGGCGCACTGGCAGTGGGGTTCCGGCGTGAATTAGCGCCAATGTTGGTCCGCACCGCCTGAGGGCACAGTACCGACACCCGGATTCCCCGATCGTAGTAATTGATCGCCACCCATTCGGCGAAAGCAACCGCTGCATGCTTTGACACAGCGTAGGGCCCGGAGTCCATCTGCGTAAGCAAGCCGGCGGCGGAGGCGGTGTTCAACAGATAACCACCGCCTCGAGCGACCATGCCAGGGATGACTGCCCTGGCAGCGGCGAGGTGTGACCAGGTATGCACGCGCATCATTCGCTCCCACTCGGGTGTGGCAAGATCCAGGCCACCCGGTTGACCATAGCCGGCATTAGATACGAACACGTCAATCCCACCGTTCGTCTGCTCTACCTCGGCAACCAGGCTGTTGATCGCCGCTTCGTCGCCAACGTCGAGGACGACACCGCGGGCACCAGCACCGATCATCTTCGCGGTTTCTTCAGCATTGGCACCGTTCAGGTCGGTACAAACGACCATGGTGGCTCCGATTTCGGCGCACTTGATCGCGAAGGCGCGACCAATTCCAGAACCAGCACCGGTAACGACAACAACCTTATCTGCAACTTCCATTTCATCTCCTTTAACTGGTCGGAGCGCAATACTCTACCCGGTGAGCGATGAGTAAACGAGGTTTGTTGCGATTGTCTGCATAGCCCACAACAAACGCATCACCACCATCTTTCAAACGGTAGCGTTCTTTCAACTGCTCACCGTTGAGTGGATGATTCCGGGATATCACATTTGCTCTGCGGTCCGTCAGGAACCGATCGGGTTTGGTGACATTAAGGTGATCTACCTTGAACATGCGCCCTGGAAAATCCGGGATCAGTCTTGCGGATGTGTACAGGTGAGTGTTGGGCGCAATTTTACCTGCCCCGAAACGTCTCGCGACGCAGTTAAATCCACCTGCCTTCATGATGGCTGCGTTGGGTTCATACAGATAGGCTAGCGGATCGGTAAACTCACCAGGGCTTATAGCTTCATCGTCGAGAATAAGGTGCAACACCTGAATCGAAGTTGACGACAGGTTAACGCAGAAGACATCAACAGAACCGGTTTTGATTTCGGTGTCTTGCCCGTTCAGGAAGATCAGCAGCTCCTTGCATTCATTATCTACACTCACAACAGGGACAGCCTCGACTGAGCCGAGTTGGTCAATCGCAAGTTTTAGATCAAGCATCGGTGAAGCCTTAACCATCACTCTTGAGGCTCGACCGGCAAGGGTTTCAACAAGGCTATGTATATCGGGATCGCAGTCGCGCAGGCCAATAACCCGTTTGTCGGCACGATCGCGTCTGGAGGGATCAACATAGAACAGAGCTGATCCAGCGTGGTCTTTCAGATAAGTCTGCGCATCCGAGTTAACGATATCGATGTTCGAAAGCTTTAAGGCTCTCACGTTGTGTGCAAATATTGAACACAGCAGCGGATCGCGTTCCACGTAAACGGCATGCTCGAAGTTGGCGGCCAGCGCAACCAGGTCGACACCAGTACCGCCGGTCAGGTCCACCACTCGCTCACCGCCGACCAGACCAGCTTTATACGCGGCCGTGCAGGTTGAAGAAGCCTGCTCCAGATACTTCTGATCGGGAAACCACACGCTCTCGTTTGCATACCAGTCAGGCAGTTTACGCCTTGCTTTGCGACGACTCAGGATCTGCTGGGCAGCACGCCTTTTATCAATCCCTGTGGATGATTTACCAAGCAGCAAACCAGGAACGTCCGCGGACTCATGATCGCGCACATATGCCTGAAGATCTGCACTGACTGGAAGCGGTTCAAACGCAGCCAGGCGGTCGATGGTCTTGAGTTCCGACAACACGGCTCCACAGGTTTCACATCGCCCAATCATGCATTATTGATACCGGTTCAGCGACCCGATACACAGCCCACACAAGGCATGCGAATCAACGCATGGTGAGCACGTCGGCGGGCAGTCTGGCGAGAATTTTTTCTACCGTGTTTCCCAGCAGTAGTTTTTTTACACCGCCATGCGCGCTGGTTCCCAGCACCACCAGAGCGGGTTCCATCTGGCGCACCAGGGCATGGATCACGGTGGCGGGTTTACCTTCCTGAACAATGGTTTCAACCCCTTGAAGACCCGCTTCATCCACCAGACGGTTCAAATCAGCA
>JAQBYL010000240.1 GCA_027622495.1 Pseudomonadota bacterium | reverse complement strand
TGCCATGGCCCAGCCGGATGTTCTTGGTGCGCTGCGAACAGGCCGCGAGGAACACCTCAGGAGCAGAGGAGTGGGAATACTCTTCCAGAAAATGGTGTTCGACCTCCCAGGCGTAGTCGATACCGAGCCGATCGGCAAGCTCAACCTGGTCCAGAGCGTCTTGAAACAACTGCTGTTCCAAACCTTCTTTCCAGGGCCGCGGCAGCTGGTGTTCGTAGAAAATGCCAAACTTCATCAATGTCTCCTGGTCATGTATTTCCGGAAAGCCCCCTGGCATTTTTTAAAACCGGTGGCTTAGTCAATTGTTACCGGGTTTCGGATTACGCCTCAAAGGTGGAATACCCTGATTGGGCGCGCTAAAAGCTTAGCAGTTAACGGTGCCGAACGATCGTTCAGGTACCATCTATGCCTATGAGTGAGCCCAATTCCCGCGAATCTCTCCTGACCGAACTGGTCGATGTGTTCCGGCGCCGGGGTTACGAAGGTGCAACGCTAAACCAGCTAGCCGAGGCGACATCGCTTGGCAAAGCCTCGCTTTATCACCACTTTCCGGGTGGTAAAGCTCAGATGGCTGAACTCCTGCTTGTGCGCAGCCTCGATACCCTGAACAGCACCGCCTTCAGCCACCTGCATCAGAAGAACAGTCCCGGCCACAAACTCGCCGCCTTTATCGATGGGTTCGCAACCTATACCGATCAGGGGGAAAGCCACTGTCTGGTGGCCATCCTCGGGCAAGGCAGCGCCGGGGAAGTACACCGTTCGACGATTCAGGCCCGATTCGATCGGTGGGAAGCTGAACTGGCGGAAGTCTTCAAGGATCTGGGTCTGAAGCCCAAACAGGCGACGCGTCAAGCCCGGCGTCTGCTGGCCGAGCTTTATGGCGCATTGTTGCTCTCTCAGCTGCGCGCGGATCCGCGCATTTTCCGCCAGGTGACCAAACGCCAGAAAAATCGCCTGATTCTGCTGTAAAGACCGCTAGCGCAGCCAGCCGTGCACGACCCCGGCAGCCTTCAGTAACCCGGTTGGTGCATTGGCCCGGCGCCAGGTGCTGGCAGCGAATTTGTTGGCCTCCGATCGGGTCGGATAAACGTGGATGGTCCCCATGAGCTTCTTGAGCCCGATCCCGTGGGTCATGGCCAGGATCATCTCGCCTATCAGTTCGCCCGCATGTTCGCCAACGATGGTTACGCCGAGAATCCGATCGCGCCCCTTTGGCGTCAGAACCTTGACCCAGCCATGCCGATGACCATCCGTCACCGCCCGATCGAGCCCGGCGAGTGGGAATCGGGTGACTTCAACCTCGATACCCTGGCTTCGGGCATCGGTTTCCGACAGTCCTACACGGGCGACTTCCGGATCCACGTAGGTCGCCCAGGGCACCACCGAATAGTTGACCTTGAATTTACGGAAACGCCCGAAAAGCGCATTTACCGCCGCATACCAGGCCTGATGCGAGGCCATGTGGGTGAACTGATAAGGTCCCGCCACATCACCGCAGGCAAAGAGGTTCTGGCAGCTGCTGCGAAGATATTCGTCCACTTTGATGGTGCCGTCCCGATTGAGCTCGACCCCAACGGCGTCGAGCCCGAAACCGGTGCTGTGCGCACGCCGGCCGACCGCCGCCAGTATGTGGTCAAAGGCCACTTCAACCGGACCCTGTGCGCTAGTGCCATGCAGTGTCCGTGTCGTCGCATCGATCCGCTCAGCACGACAGCCCAGCCGCAGCTCGATCCCTTCTGCGGTAAAGCGCTCCACCATGAGCTCTGATACATCCTGGTCTTCGCGCGGCAACAGTCGATCTTCCATATCGACCAGGGTCACGGTTGCGCCAAGGCGCGCAAACGCCTGTGCAAGCTCACATCCGATCGGTCCGCCACCGAGAACACACAGACGCCTGGGTAGATCGGTCAGTTGCCACAGATTGTCGGAGGTCAGTGGCCCGACTTCGGCAAGGCCAGGGATCGGTGGAATAAAAGGACTGGCGCCGGTGGCAACGATAATCGAGCGCGTTGAAAGGGTCTGATCGGCGACCTGCACATGGTTGGCATCAACAATCTGCGCTTCACCCTGAACACAGTTAACTCCGAGCCCCGTATACCGCTCAATCGAATCGTGCGGTGCAATGGTTGCGATCGCCTCGTGCACCCGGCGCATCACCGCCGCAAAGTCCACCTGCGGTTCAACGGCTGCGATGCCATACCGATCCGCATTTCTCATCTGATGCGCGACCTTCGCCGAGGCAATCAGGGTCTTACTCGGTACACACCCGGTATTCAGGCAATCCCCCCCCATGGCCGCCCGCTCCACCAGCGTAACCCTGGCATTGACCGTCGCCGCGATCAGTGAAGCAACAAGTCCCGCCGAACCGGCGCCAATCACCACCAGATTGTTTTCATACTTGCTCATGTCTTAATCATCTTTAAGGTCGTCCGCTGGTTCAGTTTTGAGTTTCTTCAGATATGGCAGAGCTTTGCGCGCAAGCAGCGGGAACAAACCGAGCAGCGTAAGTGCGCCGATCAGCTCTGGGCTCAAGACATCCGAAACACTGGTCACGCGGGCCAGGGCCGTACCGGCAAGGACGAACACAAAGGTCCCTGGCAGCATTCCAAGCTGGCTCACCCAGTAGAACTTACCTGCCGAGATCCGGGTGAGACCAAAAACCACGTTCACCACAAAAAACGGAAACAACGGCACCATCCGCACACTGAAGAGATAAAAGGCCCCGTCGCGCGCAAGCCCCTCGTTGACCGACTCAAGCTGGGCTGCAAAGCGCGTCTGCACCCAGTCACCGAGCAGTGTTCGCGCCATCAGCAAGGCGGCCGTGGCACCGAGGCTGCTCGCGAAGGAAACGAACAGCAAGCCCCAGAACAGACCGAACACAGCGCCCCCGGCGAGAGTCATGATGGCTGCCCCGGGGAGCGAAAGACCGGCCACCAGGACATAGATCAAAAAGAAAACGAGCGCGCTGCGCCAGAAATGGTCCTGCACGTAGGCAAGCGAGTTGACCTGCGCCTCCTTCAGGTAACCGAGGTTCAGGTAGGTGCCCAGATCGAACCAGACGAACGCACCAACCGCCACGATCAGCACGGCCACGATCGCTAGACGCGTTGCGTTTCTAGCACTCATGGAGTCGAGTACCATGCACAGTCATGTCATCCTCAAGGTCACATTAATGAACCGCAGTTTCCCCTTCACACGGATGCGGCGCAATCGCGCGCAGGAATTCTCTCGGCGCCTGGTGCGGGAAAATACCCTGACCGCTGCAGATCTGATCTATCCCATGTTCATCGTCGATGGCCGCAATCAGGTACAAGCAGTTGAATCCATGCCCGGGATCAACCGGTATTCTATCGATACTCTGTTGCCAGAGGCGCAAGCCCTGGCCAGGCTTGGCATACCAGCCATTGCCCTGTTCCCGAACATCGAATCCAGCCTGAAGGACCTCAATGGCAGCGAGGCGTGCAACCCCGATGGTCTGATCCCAAGGGCAGTGAGGGCGCTGAAAGCTGCACTCCCCGAGCTCGGGATCATTACCGATGCAGCCCTCGATCCGTACACAAGCCACGGTCAGGACGGCATCATCGATGCGCAAGGGTACGTGCAGAACGACATCACTGTTGCCGCGCTGTGCGATCAGGCAAGCGTCTGTGCTGCTGCTGGAAGCGACGTGATTGCGCCCTCCGACATGATGGACGGACGGATCGGTGCCATTCGCGCGCGCCTGGATGCCGAGAGCAGAATCAACACGCTGATCATGGCCTACTCGGCCAAGTACGCCTCGGCCTACTATGGACCCTTTCGCGACGCGGTCGGTTCATCGGCAACCCTGGGCAAGGGCAACAAAATGACCTATCAGATGGATCCCGCCAACAGCAACGAAGCCCTTCATGAGATCGCACTGGACTTAAGCGAAGGTGCCGACATGGTTATGGTCAAACCCGGAATGCCCTATCTCGACATCATCCGTCGGGTAAAAGAACGCTTCGAAGTGCCGACTTTCGCCTATCAGGTCAGCGGCGAATACGCCATGCACATGGCCGCGATCGAAAACGGCTGGCTGTCGCCGGCAGTGATCGCTGAATCACTCCTGTGCCTGAAGCGCGGCGGGGCTGACGGTATTCTGACCTACTTTGCGAAAAGGCTGGCTGCGGAGTTGGAATAAGCGCCGTTATATAAATAGACTATTTTGCGATCTGCACCGGCGCGACTTCCGGTTCAACGCCTTCGTGCTAAACTGCGCGGCCTGAAATACACCGTCTCACTACTGGAGATTCCTCAATATGAACGAAGCAATCGTTCACACATCCGATTCAGCTTTCGAACAAGATGTCCTTAAATCCGACAAACCAGTCCTGGTCGATTACTGGGCGGAGTGGTGTGGCCCCTGCAAGATGATTGCACCGATCCTCGACGAAATTGCCAGCGAATATGCTGACCGTCTGAAGATCTGCAAGCTCGATATCGACAACAACCAGGCCACCCCACCGAAGTACGGCATCCGTGGTATTCCAACGCTCATGCTGTTTAAAAATGGTGAAGTAGAAGCCACTAAAGTCGGCGCTCTTTCAAAATCACAGCTGGCAGCCTTTCTGGAAAGTAACCTCTAGCTGGTTAATCGACGGGCAGGATTTCCTTCCTGCCCGGGTTTGTTCCGCTCAACTCCTGACCACCTGCGCGCTGTGCATGCCGCACGATGCGCAACAAATCAGTGAAATGAGACAGTTTGAACCGCATCTCAACCTGTTTTTTAAGCTCTTGACGACAGCCTTCAAACAACTACACTTGGGTTCGACGTTTTGAAGTGAGTCCAATCACTTCGCCCACCGTCACTCCCCGGCACCAATACAACCGATAAAACAAGTTTAGCTGGGGCATAACCGACTGTTTCCTTACCAAGACCAGTTTGTTTCAAACCGCCTTTCATTCATTTTTCAAAGTCGAAAATCAATATGCCCATGAAACTGTCTGACCTCAAAGCTCAACCTGTCGGCGATCTCATCGAGATGGCGCGCGAGATGGGCCTGGATAACCTGGCGCGATCACGCAAACAGGAAGTCATCGCCGCCATCGTTCGAAAACAAGCCAAAGCAGGCGAGGACATCTACGGCGAGGGAACGCTGGAAATCCTGCAGGACGGTTTTGGTTTCTTGCGCTCACCCGATTGTTCTTACCTCGCCGGACCTGACGACATCTACGTTTCTCCAAGTCAGATCCGCCGTTTCAACCTGCGAACCGGCGACAGCATCGCCGGTAAAATACGCCCGCCAAAAGATGGCGAGCGTTACTTTGCACTGCTGAAAGTCGACGACGTCAACTTAAGCGAACCGAATTCCAAGAAACACAAAATTCTTTTCGAAAACCTGACGCCGCTGTTCCCTGACGAGCGAATGGTTCTGGAACGTGGCAACGGCAGCACAGAAGATCTGACCGCCCGGATCATCGATCTGGTGGCACCAATCGGCAAAGGCCAACGCGCGCTGGTGGTATCACCGCCCAAAGCCGGTAAAACACTGGTTCTGCAGAATATCGCCAAATCAATCGCGGCCAACAATCCCGAGGCTGTGTTGATCGTTCTGTTAATCGATGAACGACCAGAAGAAGTCACCGAGATGCAGCGGTCTGTTAAAGGCGAGGTGGTTGCCAGCACATTCGACGAACCCCCTTCACGCCATGTTCAGGTAGCAGAGATGGTCATCGAAAAGGCCAAGCGTCTGGTTGAACACGGCAAAGACGTGGTCATTCTGCTCGACTCAATAACCCGTCTGGCGCGCGCATACAACACGATCGTTCCATCGTCAGGCAAAGTTCTGACCGGTGGTGTGGATGCACACGCGCTGGAACGACCAAAGCGTTTCTTCGGTGCGGCACGTAACATTGAAGAAGGCGGCAGTCTTTCGATTGTTGCGACAGCGCTGATCGAAACCGGATCCAAAATGGATGAAGTCATCTACGAGGAATTCAAAGGCACCGGCAACATGGAGTTGCACCTGGAACGCAAGATTGCTGAGAAGCGTGTTTACCCGGCAATCAACATCCGCCGATCGGCAACACGGCGTGAAGAGTTGCTGATACCCGAAGATGAACTGCATCGCATCTGGATACTGCGTAAGCTGCTGCACGACATGGACGATGTTGCTGCGATTGAGTTCATGCTGGATCGTCTGAAGAATACCAAGACGAACGTAGAATTCTTTGCCTCCATGAAAGGCAAGTAAGCTTCAAAACCTGGCTCTAACCTGTTCGAGAGGCCGTGATCGACCTGCATCTGCGCTCAGTCACCGGCAATGCTACACGGCACCTTGTCTTCAATGCGCCCGATGCGTTTACATTCTTTTCAGGCCAATACGTCGGCTTTGAAGTTTCTGGTCTGAATCTGCCTCTGTCGATTGCGTCTGCGCCATGGCGCCTGCCGGATCTGCACTTCTATTATCGTTCGACACCGGAAGATCCAGCCGCCCGGGCGTTTGATATCGCCCTTGAAACAAC
>JAQBYL010000239.1 GCA_027622495.1 Pseudomonadota bacterium | reverse complement strand
TTTCGATCCTATCGCAATGCAAGGCGATGTAAGCGGTTGGCAGTGATCTGATCACGCGGATCAGCTGTTTGAGGATTTCGACCTTGTCTTTGAATGGCGGGTAGCCGCCGCGGGGAACCGCAGAGCGGTTGGGTGCGGGGTCCGAGTTGGGTAATACACACCACGCTGCGCACCAAATTTCAGATCACCACAAATCCAACTACCGTTTCCCTTTCAACCTCCTATCAATCAATCCCCGAAAATCCCCCACAATCCGCGCAATATAAGGCTCCGCCACCCCCTTATCCACCCCGGTATTCTCCGTAACATTCATATTCGCGTTAGCTTCGAACAACAGGACCCGCCCATCCGGATACAGATGACAATCCGCCCCGAAATAATCAAGCCCCAGCCGTCTGCGCATTTCGGCAAAGATCGGTTCCAGTTTCGGGCGTGTCTCCTGCTCAAAGTTCTGCATGTAGTGTGTTTCTTCTTCGTTCACCTTTGGATGGTTGTCCATGAATTCGCGCGCAGCCGCGTGCACCATCCACTTGTCGGTGATCAGGCAGTGGCGTGGCCGGATCTCGTTGCCGATGTTTACAATGCGCAACTTCCGGTACAGACCGTCGCTGCTCTGGTAGTCCACAAAGGAGCTCATGTAGAAGTCGCGTCCGTCATAGGCGAGTTGATGCAGAAGGGCATAGTCGGCGCGACCGTTGAAACGGACCATGGTCTCACCGCCATGGGTGCCGGTTTCGCGGATGATGACGGAGTCGCCGAGCTGGTGCTTTTCCGCGAACTCCAGCACCTCATCCGGTGATTTCGGGTTGCACACAAAGGTGGGTGGCACGATCAGGTTGGCGATGCCGGCAAGATTCTTTGCGACTTTGTCGCGGGTTGTCTGCAGTATTTTCGCCGGGTGATTGATCACCGGGCGTTTGAAATGGTTGCAGATACGCAGGCAGCTCTTCAGCGCGTCTGCGTGGGTTTCCGGTGAGCTGAGTTCGTTGACGATCAGGCTGGGCGGTTGCTTCGGGATTGGCGTTTTGACCACGTACAGCTTGTAGTGATGTGCCACCTTCCAGTGCATGTTGATACTGCCGCCGGTGCTGAACTTGACCTTGCCTTCCTTATCAAGCCAGGCTTTCATCATGTTGTCGTCAGGCAGACCTCGAACAAACCAGACTGTCATAGACTTCCCGTCGTTTTACACACGCTTTTTTACAGACGGGGATGTTCCCATGCCGGGCATCCTGCGCCAACAGATTGCTACGTATGACTTACAAAACGATAAACAGTCGATGGTGGCAACGTGTACTCTGCACATTCCCCGGAGGAGGTTTGCTTTAAGTGAGTGCACAACACCGACCCTCGAGTTACAAACAGACATTTGATGCTCGTGCGGGCACCTATAATGAAGCCACACGTCGCTACCCTGATGCGCGTGAAAATGAACGCAAAGCGTTGCTTGACCTGCTTGATCTCAAACCTGGTGATCGCGTCTGCGATACACCAGCCGGAGGCGGGTTCGTTGCTGACGGTATAACCCGCGACTACGGCGATGCTGTAAAGGTGGTTTGCGTCGAGCCGTCTGCAGTATTCAGCGAAGTGATCGGAACCCGTTTCGAAGTTTACAATGCACCGGTGGAGGCGACCGGGCTAACCAGCGGTTCGTTCAATGCGGTGGCAAGCCTCGCTGGTCTGCACCACGTTGAAGATCGACAGCCGATATTTAGCGAATGGCAGCGTCTTCTGGTCGCTGGTGGTGTTGTGGCAGTTGCCGATGCGGCATCGGGCACGGGTACGGCGGCCTTTCTGAACAGTTTTCTCGACCGTTACACACCGGGTGGACACAAAGGCATCTTCTTCGACGCTGGTGAGTTTACCCATGGCCTCGAGCGTGCTGGTTTTGAGGAGGTTACCGAAGTGCTCACGTCGGTGCCGTGGACCTTTCGTTGTGTGGACGACATGGTGGATTTCTGTACTCGTCTGTTTGACGTGAAGGCCGGTCGCTGTGAGGTCGCAACGGCCCTCAACGACACGGTTGGTATTGTGTCTACAGATTCCGGTGTCGCTCTGCAGTGGGAGTTGATGTACGCGCGTGGATGCTCAGCGCAGTGACATGCTGTGGATGAAGCTTAAGTTGCCGCTCACCCGCCATAAGCGGTAGCACAACAGAAACGCGGCAGTCCCTACGCCAAACGACAGACCAATCCAGAACCCGTACACGCCCATGGGTTCGCCAATCAGACCAAAACCGAGAATGCACTCGAGTGGCAGACCCACCACCCAGTAACTGAACAAGGCGATGTACATGGGTATGCGGGTGTCTTTGTAGCCCCGCAGAGCGCCAACGCTGGTTGATTGAGATGCATCAAACACAAGGAAAAAGACCACGAACAGCAAAAGCGTGGTCGATACTGCTGCCACCGCCGGGTCGACGGTGTAGGCAGAGACCATCCAGCCCCTTAGAAAATAGATAGCGGCGCAGCCGAGGACCGCAATCCCGATAGTCGCAGCCATGGCGATACCGGCTGTGGTCCGTGCCTCAGCAATTTCACCAGCACCAACCCGAAAGCCGATCCGGATGGTGGCGGCCATGCCAAGTGCCAGGGCCGGCATAAAGAGCACGCCATTGATGTTCATGGCGATGTTGTGGGATGCAACGACGTCAGATCCGAACTGGCCGAGCAGCAGTGTCGTCAACGAAAACAGCCCCATCTCGGCGAAGATGGTCGCACCGATCGGAACGCCGATGATCAGCAGTCGTTTGATCCTCTGCCAGTCCGGTGGGCTTATCCGTTTTCGCCAGCCGGTTACGTCGAACCGCTTACGGGTAACCACCAGCACAATCAGGCCGAGTTGCACCCACATCAGAATTGCCTGCGCTACACCACAGCCCACACCGCCCATTTCCGGCAGGCCGAACTTGCCGTAGATGAGGGCATAGTTGAGCGGGATCTTGCAGATGAGCGCCCCAACGGCAATGTAGAGCGCTGGTTTGGTAAACCCCATTCCATCCGCCAGAAAACGCAGGCAGAAAAAGCACATGAGCGCAGGCACACCGAGTGAGGTCATGTGCAGATAGGGTACCGATATCGCCACCGCCGCCGGGTCCACATCGAGCGCGTGGTACAGGGGTTCGATGTTGTTCATGAGGAGAGAGGCAACGATTCCACCGGCGAGCGCGATCCACAGACCCTGGCGGATGACTTCACCGATCTCAGAGTAGCGCCTGGCACCGTTGAGTTGCGAAACAGTGGGGGTCACCGCCTGCACCAGACCCATGATCAGCATCATGATCGGCCAGAACAGACTGCCCCCCAGGGCAACACCGGCGAGATCTACCGAACTGTAACGACCGGCCATCACGGCATCGGTTACCCCCATCCCCATCTGAGCGAGTTGAGCGCCCATCAGCGGTAAGGCCAGTTTCAGCAGATGCCCGGTTTCATGCAGGTAGCCGAGGTTCGGCGCGTTGGGCGTGTCAGGGACGGTTTCCGGGAGATCTGCTTCCCGCCTGTCTTGGTCGGCGGACATGCGCTAGGTGCCGAACAGATAGGTCGCGCGCAATTCGACTGTTTGCATTGTGTGAAGACTGGAGACCACCCCGCATGCTATCACGCGTTCGGGTGGTTGGCTGTGTAGCCTGGACCGGTCCTGGCCGCCGATTGGTAAAACCCGGTACTCGCCGCATAATGACCCGCTTTGTGGCAAACCAAAGGATTCGAATCAATGAGTTTTCTGACCAGGGACAAACAGGATCATGTGCTGCTGCTCACCATGTCGAGCCCGGATACCCGCAACGCCCTGACGGGTCCTGATCAGTTCGAGGACTTCGAGGCGGTCTGTGCTGAGGTGAACAACGACATGTCGGTGCGTGTGGTGGTTCTGACCGGCGCCGGTTCAGCGTTCTGTGCCGGTGGCAACGTCAAGGATATGCGTGATCGAAAGGGTCTCTTTGCCGGTGATCCCTTTGATCAGGCCGATGCTTACCGAAAGGGTATTCAGCGAATCCCGCGGGCCATCCACAGCCTCAACGTGCCGATCATCGCGGCCGTGAACGGTCCGGCGGTGGGCGCTGGATGTGATCTGGCGACCATGTGCGACATCCGGATTGCCTCGACCACAGCGATGTTTGCCGAAAGCTTCGTCAAGCTCGGAATCATACCGGGTGATGGCGGTGCCTGGTTCCTGCCCCGGGCCGTGGGGTATTCAAACGCCTGCCTGATGGCGTTCGGCGGCGAGCCGGTGCAGGCGGAACAGGCGCTGCAGATGGGTCTGGTTTCCAAGGTGGTTGAGCCGGAGCAATTGCTGCCCACAGCGCTTGGTATTGCCGAAGGAATTGCTGCTAACCCGCCGCATGCGGTTCGTCTAACCAAACAGCTGATGCGCGCAAGTGAAAAATCGAGCCTCAATGAACTGCTTGATATGTCAGCCGTGTACCAGGCGGTCTGTCACAGTGAAGCTGACCACATGGAGGCGATCAATGCGTTTTTTGAAAAACGCCCCGGGTCTTATCGCGATACCTGATCAGAGGTTCCCTAGCGCACGATAGAACGACCACAGCGCGAGGCCGCAGAAAAGCAGGGCCATGATCGGATTGATCAGACGCGCTTTGTCGGTCATAAAGCGAACCGCCGGTCCCGTTGACAAGGTGATGGCAACAAGCGCGTACCAGCCGGTGTCGATTGCCCAACCGGTCAGGGCGAGCAGGTACTGTGTCTGTGGGCGCAGATCCTGCGTGAGAACCGCAGAAAAAACTGCGAGAAAGAACAGCGCGATTTTCGGATTGAGGATCGCCATCAACACGCCTTCAATGAATGAACTGCTCGATTTCGTCTGGTCAGTCAGATTGATTTCTACCGGTCCCGCAGTAGCCGTCTTAAAGGCAAGGTACAGCAGAAGGCAACCGCCGAGCAGCTGGGCAAACGCAAATACCGAAGGTGCTTCACGCATCAATGTGGCGAGACCCAGAATGGCGGCCAGGGCGTAAACGCCGAAACCCAACCCATGCCCGATGCTGCAGATCACACCGTTTAAACGACCGCCGTGCAGTGTGTTGCGGATCACAACCGCCAGGCTCGGACCCGGTGACATCGCACCCAGAATCAACAGCACAGCCGCCGAACCAATCGCCTCCAGGTCATTCACAGATTGTTCGCCACAACGTCCATGCGCAGATTCTAAATTCGGTTGTCTTCCCCGCTATAGTACGCGGCTGAATTTGCACAATGAGGGGGGTGTGGTTTTGGCTGGCGAACAAAAATCAGGGGCACTGGCAGGCGTCAAGATTCTGGATCTGACTGATGAGCGTGCGATATACGGCGCTAAACTGCTCGCTGATCTGGGCGCGATGGTAGTGCGACCGGAAGCGGAGCAGGGTGATCCGCTGCGTCTGCGGGGACCCCTCGATACACGCACAGGTGAATCGTTGTGGCATGCGTTTTTTGCTTCAAGCCGCTCGACGTTGACCGTGTCTCCGGCTGATCTGAAAAGCGGGGTAATCAGCAGGCTGGCGGTTGCAGCAGACATCGTGCTGACCTGCCCCGGCGCCTTTGGCGTGGATGCGCTTGAGATGAAGGATGTTTTGGCAGACAACCCTGGTCTCGTCTGTGTAGATTGTTCGTCGTTCGGATCCCTTGGCCCCTGGAAAGATTACCTCGCACCCGATCTCGTTGCTGGCGCGCTCGGGGGTGCCGTTGCAACCACCGGTGATGTCGATACCCCGCCGTTAAAAGGTTTTGGCGAACTCAACTTCATGGTGTCTGGTGTGTATGTGGCGATCGCGGCGTTGGGTGCTTTGTTTTATCAGCGGGCAACCGGCACAGGCCAGCAGGTTCAGGTGCCGGTTCATCAGTCGATTGCCTCCTGTCTTGAGCAGGTCTTCATGTTTTACTGGTACAGCGATGTTCTAGGCCGGCCGGGTCAGCGGGTGCTGCCGCGGCGTGGTGCGCTGCACTGGTCCAACGCCTACACCGTGATGAAGGCCCGTGGCGGAAGCATCATGATCACACCAACACCGGATTTTGATTCTCAACTGGCCTGGCTGATCGAAGAAGATGCCCATCAGGATCTGATTGATCCCAGGTATTCCGAACCCGAGAACCTGGGTCTGCGCATCACGCGGACCATGGAGATCCTCAGGACCTGGGTGGCTGACAAGGATGTGGAAACACTCTTTCACCAGGCGCAGACACGTCATTCACCCTATGGCTGGGTTCTGCCCATTGAGCGGGTTGCAGACAATCCGCAACTTCAGGCGCGGAACTGGTTCGTTGACTATCGGGTTGCTGATCAGACTGTGCAGGGACCGGGTGCGCCCTATCATTTCAGCGCTACACCATGGGCTTTGCGTGACCCCGAAAGCACCGATGCGGGCGACGACGTTCTGGCAAGCGTTGGCTGGAGCAGGGACGAAAACGTCAGCAAATCCACCTCCCCCGGCGGTCGACCATTGGAGGGTGTCAGGATACTGGATTTTTCTCACGTTCTGGCAGGCCCGTTTGCAA
>JAQBYL010000238.1 GCA_027622495.1 Pseudomonadota bacterium | reverse complement strand
CAATTCAGTCCCCCGAAATGGCACGATTTTCCTTTCGCTTCGAGGCCATCGACAGTCGGCAGGTTGAAAGAGTCAGCCTCGAGGACGCAAGTGCTCAGCCACCCTTTCGACATACCTGGGTAAAAGCGCGAGATCCTCTACCGAACAATCCGGAAATCCACGTTGCCATGCTCGGTTACATGTCGGACCTGGATTTCATGAGCACATCGATGCTGCCGCACGGTCGCGCCAGGATGCGTCGTAATGTTCGCGGTGCAAGTCTTGATCACGCTCTGTGGTTCCATCGGCCGTTCCGTGCCGATGAATGGCTTCTGTTCGCCAAGCAATCACCCAACGCGGCGGCTGCGCGCGGCTTTGTCCGTGGTCAGTTTTTTAATCGCGCTGGGCAATTGGTGGCAAGTGCGGCGCAGGAATGTCTGATCAGACCGACCGTTGAACAGGTCGAGTCCACCGACTCGACCTGTTCTTGAAGGTTGCGCTAAAGCGCTTGGAGAATCGCTTCGGCTTTGCTGACTTCGAACTTACCCGGAGCTTCAACCGACAGCCTGGTGACCTTACCGTTCTCCACTACCATGGCGTAGCGCTGTGATCGCTTGCCAAGACCGAAACCGCTGCCATCCATTTCGAGACCGACAGCTGCGGTGAATTCACCATTGCCATCACCCACCATCAGCAGTTGTTCCGCGTTCTTGTCTTCACCCCAACTGCCCATCACGAAAGCATCATTCACAGAAAGGCAGACAATGCTGTCTACCCCTTTTGCTTTGATGGCGTCGGCATTGACCACATAACCGGGCAGGTGTGCCTGCGAACAGGTCGGGGTAAACGCACCCGGCACGGCAAACAGAACAACCTTCTTACCGCCGAACAGTTCTTCGGTGGTAACCGGCGTCGGTTTACCTTCCTTCATTGTGTACATTGTTGCGTGAGGCAGTTGATCGCCTTCTTTTATTGTCATGTGTCCTTCCTGATCCTAAATGGGTTAACGGCATCACATCTAGTTTGGTGCATCCCTCACCTTCGGGTCAACGGCACCGGTGCTGCCGCCACGGTTTCGACCTGGTTCGCATAAAAATTCAGAAAAGTCACTACACCCTGCATCTTCTAGGCTATAATCCCCTTTCACTTCAGTCTGTTACGACAGATGTATAAAGAGATTATCAGTAGCCTGACACAGCATCGAAAGACAATTTTCTACCGCGCCTGCCAGATAGGACTCATGCTGCCGGCGCTGTTGTTTGTAGCCGGTAACGGGCTAACCGGTGCGGCAACCGGCGTCGGTGCACCGGAGATTCGACCGGTGGTCGCTCCCCTCCCCATCGCGGTACCGACATCACAGCCAATAGTCTCCTTCCGGATCGCTGCACCCCTGGCTGCACCCCTGGCTGCACCCCTGGCTGCACCCCTGGTTGCAGCACCTGCCGAAGAGACGACCACAGATACACCGGCAATCGCAGATGCAGCCAGCATCGCGTTACCCAATCAGGCCACAATGGAAGAAGCCGAAGAATCTGACGTCTCTACCATGGGGTTTCCGCAGATTGCCGTCGCCGTGCCGCAAACGCCCGACCTGGAACCCATCGAATATCTTGCCGAACCCGGAGATGACAGGGCGGAAGAGCCTGTCCCGGTGGTCAACATGCTCGGTCAGGATCTGGCCCCGGGAGTGCTTCATCACCTCACCTGGGCTGCCTCGCAGTCGTTCAGCGGAACCGATATACCAACCCCGATCCTGGTCGCTTACGGCGTCAATCCAGGACCAACCCTGTGCCTGATTGCCGCCGTCCATGGCGATGAGTTGAACAGCATCGAGACCGTGCGCCGGGTGATGCATGAGCTGAGTATGGAAAAGCTCAATGGCATCGTCATTGGTGTTCCGATCATGAACATGCAGGCCTTTCAACACCAGTCGCGCTACCTGGACGATCGGCGTGATCTGAACCGATATTTCCCGGGCAATCCAAATGGTTCATCTGCTTCACGTATCGCCCACAGCTTTTTCAACGAAGTGGTCCGCCACTGCGATGGTCTGGTCGATCTGCACACCGGATCCTTCTACCGCACTAACCTTCCGCAGTTGCGCGCTGATCTGAATAATCCGCAGATTGTGGAATTGACCAAAGGCTTTGGATCCACCGTCATCCTGCACTCAGAAGGTGCGCAGGGAACACTGCGACGGGCTGCCTCTGATGCAGGAATTCCCTCTGTCACCCTCGAAGCTGGTGAACCATTACGGGTAAACGTTGATGCAGTCGAACACTCAGAAAAAGCTATCTTCACATTGCTCGACACGCTCGCGATGTACGCAAGGCACAGCCTGTGGGGCAACCCGGAACCGGTTTACTACCAGTCACGCTGGGTTCGCGCTAACCAGGGGGGCATTCTGGTCAGTCAGGTAAAACTCGGCCGCAAGATCAGCGAGGGAGACCTCCTGGGGACCGTCACGGACCCGATAACCAACAAACAAACGGAAATAACTTCACCTTACGACGGGCGCGTGATCGGCATGGCGGTCAATCAGTTCGTCATGCCGGGTTTTGCCACGTTTCACGTGGGGCTGATCGCGCCTGTCGCGCAAGCCGGTGTCGAAAACAACGAACCGGCTGAGAACGAAGAGATGGATCCGCAGGACTGAGATTGCGCCGAGCGCTGATTATTCAATCAGCCGATCTATTGATCAGCGCCAGGCAAACTCCGGCTGCTCGAAGTGCGCAACACGGGTATGCCGACCGAGCAGACACAGCTCCCGAAACTGGTAGATCAACGCAGCCGTTGGCGCCGCAATCGTATCTTCGCCAACCGGCATACGTAAGACCGGTTGGCCACCAGTTTCAAGCGGCATGAGGTCCGGTGCGTCCGGACGTAAAAACTCTGTCAGCGGTATGCGGTGTACCGATGCCACTTCACCTGGATTGGGTGTCACCTGCAAACCGGGACCACCCCAGATCAGGATCGGTGTCATCACGAAACCAGAGCGGGTCACAAAGTCGTCAAGCCGGCCCATAACACTGGACTCGGTGAGCTCGATACCGACCTCTTCTTCGAGTTCGCGCAACGCAGTTTCAATCACCGTTTCGCCAGGATCGATCCGCCCACCAGGGAACGCCCACTGGCCTGGATGATTGCGCAGATGTTCTGAGCGGCGTGTTAACAGGAGTGCTGCGCTATCCTGCCAGCCAGTGTGCTCGGGAAGTCCTGGAAGGTCGGCCCCGAAACCCACATCGGTAACCACGATTGCGACCGCTGCCTGCCGCAGACTCTGCTTGTTACCTGCACGGACGGTGAAAGACCCGAGGTTTTCCAAAATCCGGTGTTTAAGCTCAGAATCACACTGCATGCCCCAAGAGTGCCAGAGAAAGTCAACAATGTCCCTAACTGCCTCCGACAGGAGCGCATACTTCTGTGCGCTGACCGCAATTGCTCTGTGGTCGACGGTTGCCACCGGTTTCAAGCTCGGTCTGCGGCATCTGGAACCCGCTCAACTGGTCATGCTCGGTACTTTGATCAGCACCGTGATCTTCTGGGCGGTGACGCTCTACAGTGGCACTGTCCGTCTGTCTGCCCGACACCTGTGCATGGCCGCGGTAATGGGTCTCATCAATCCGACACTCTACTACCTGGTCCTGTTTGAAGCTTACGATCGGTTGCCGGCACAGATCGCCCAACCCCTTAACTACACCTGGTCGATCACGCTTGCATTGCTCGCCATCCCCGTTCTCAAGCAACATCTCAGCGCACGCAGCATGCTTGGTATCGCCATCAGCTACGCTGGTGTGGTCATTCTGTTAACTCAGGGTAACTTTGACCAACCCCTTGCGTTTGAGCACACCGGGATCTTTCTTGCGCTTGCGAGCACGGTACTCTGGGCAATCTACTGGCTGGCCAATGCCCGACTTAACATTCCCGCAACTGCGCTCATGGCATGGAGTTTCACGTTCGCCGCACCACTAACCGTCGGGCTTTGTCTGTTTGGACCCGGTCTACCCCCACTCAGCATCGAAGCTGGAGTCTATGGTTTGTGGGTTGGCGCTGTGGAAATGGGAATCAGCTTTCTGTTGTGGCAACGGGCTTTGCGCCTCACCTCCAGTGCAGCACGGCTGGGTCAATTGATTTTTCTATCGCCATTCGCTTCACTCCTGCTGATTGGTCTGGTTCTCGGAGAATCGATCCATCCCGCCTCTTTCGTCGGTCTCGTCGTGATCGCACTGGGAATTCTGGTCAGCCACCGCGGTCAACCGCAGGCAAGCAGCGATTGAACACACCCGCTATACTCACGCGCAGGGGACGCAAGGGAGGAGCATCGTGCTGGGCAGACAGTTGGCTACAGTGCCAGGGATCGTGAATCGGCTCGCGAAAGGAAGGCTGCAACTGGTGTTGCTGTTGACCCTCGCAAGCGCCAGCCTCAGTCTGCAAGCCAGCGAGACAGATTCGGGTCAAGGCGATCTGCGGCCACTCAACACTGCCGCCTGGAACCAGGCCACTGCAAGACATCTGCTTGAGCGGGCTGGTTTCGGTGGCACACCGGCAGAAGTCAAGGCGCTAGCCAGCATGAGTCTCACCCAAGCCGTCAACCATCTGGTGAATTCATCAACCCTGGATGCGGATCTCATGGCATTCGATCATTCAGGTGTGTTCGATCCTGGTCTCGATCCATTCCCACCGAGCCGACCTGCCACCACTGCCCTTGCCAGCAAAAATGGCGAAGCTCTTGGCGTGAAGGTCAAAGCTTCCGGCAACCGACCCTTGCAGCCCGTGGTAAATCAGTTCTTTTACTGGCTGCGCGCTAGCCGACTTGAAACAGACCGGGTTGCTTACTGGTGGGCACAACGCATGCTCACAAGCCCTGCCCCTCTGAAAGAGAAGATGGCGCTGTTCTGGCACGGCCACTTCGCAACCAATGAAGACAAGGTTCGTGACTACCGCAAAATGCTGAAACAGCTGGAGCTGTTTCAAACAGAAGGCCTCGGGAATTTCGCAGACCTGCTGCTCGCTGTCGCGCAGGACCCGGCGATGCTCGCCTTCCTGGATGCCGGCGTGAACGTCAAAGGTTCACCCAACGAAAATTTCGCCAGAGAGATCATGGAACTGTTCTCGATGGGGGTGGGTAACTACAGCGAAACAGACATCCGCGAAGCAGCCCGCGCCTTCACCGGCTGGAATTTCGAAGGCTTGCAGTTTGTTGTAAACGAAGACCAGCACGATGCGGACAACAAAGAATTTCTGGGTCAGACAGGTCCATTCGACGGCGAAGCTGTCATCAGGATCATTCTCGATCAGGATGTGACGCCGGTGTTCATTGCCAGCAAGCTGTACCGCTATTTTGTGCGCGAGGATCTCGACCCTGCCCTTGCCGCCCAACTCGGTAAAGCACTTAAGGGCTATGACTATCAGCTGCAGCCATTCATGACCATGCTGTTTCAATCACGGGATTTTTATTCTCCTGCTTCGGTGGCGACCCGGATCAAACCACCGGTTGAGCTTGTAATCAGTACCTATCGCAAACTGGGTATCGAAAGCCTTCCAGGAACCCCTGATTTCAATTACCTGACCGGTAGTCTGGGGCAGCATCTGCTGCATCCGCCTACCGTCGCTGGGTGGTCCCAGGGCAATGCCTGGATCACCCCTGGTCTGTTGATTGATCGCGGCAATTTTGCACTGGACCTGATGTTTCCGGATGTCAGTTTCATCCCGCTAGATCGATACCCGTCCTATGGTGGCGGGGGTGAAATTCTGGCAGTCCACGAGCGCATTCGAGATGGCGCCGACATCACCAGCGCGACCATGCCGGCAAACCCGGCGATCAGCAGCGATATGATGGCTGCCTCCAATGCGCTCGCTGATCGTGACGAGGCGTTCAACACACGCTATGGCAGCTACCGCGGCTGGCAGATGGCCATTGAACGGGTCAAACCCATACCGCGGACAATTGCCAGGATCAACCTGAGTGAAATGGTGCTGAGTGCGGGGCTTGAGACCACCGATGCGGTAGTCGATTACCTGGGTGATCGTTTTCTGTCGGTCAAACTTGAAGCGGCCACCCGTCAGGTACTCATCGAGTATCTGACCACGGTGCTCGGCACCGACGATATACACGTTGCGAGCAGTTATATGGAAGACCCGCTTCGGGAACTCCTGCATCTGCTTTTGAGCCGACCCGAATACCAACTGGGGTAGAACATGCAGATCAGAAAATCCCGAAGAAAATTTCTGCAGACCACAGGTCTGGCCCTTGGCGGTTTAAGCCTTGGCGGCATTAGCCCGCTTGTGCAGGCAGCTCCTCAAAGGGCCAACGATCAGAAAGACCGTATCCTGGTCATCGTGGAGTTGTCGGGTGGCAACGATGGTCTGAATTCAATCGTTCCCCATGGCGACGATGCCTATTACCGCGCTCGCCCCAACATCGGTATCGCCAAAGAAAAACTGTTAGCTCTGGATGACCACTTCGGGTTCAACCCCGGCATGGTCGGCCTGCAGCGCCTGTGGCAGGAAGGTCAACTGGCGG
>JAQBYL010000237.1 GCA_027622495.1 Pseudomonadota bacterium | reverse complement strand
CCGCCACTGCCCAGGCACCACCCGGTGCGAACAGACGCGCGTGACAGGTTCGCTGAACACTGTAAAAACAGGTGCCCATGAGGGCCGATACGCCAAAGCCAAAGATCACGACATTGGTGTGCAGTGTTCTGACCCGCCCGTAGCTCAGGTACTCGTTGAAGTTGAGCTGCGGCCAGACCAGTTCAGCGGCAACCCACACACCCGCTGCCATACCAACAATCGACCAGAACATTGCACACCCAGTCAGAAACGTAACGATCCGGTCCTGGTAGATTTCTCCGGCTGCCACGCTATATCCCCATCTCTGGACCGATCCCCTGGCCCCACAGAACTACCGTCAGCCCCAACAGGCTGACAGAGGCGACCAGCAGATAGCCGATGAGTGCAGAGGCCATCAACATGCCTCGTTGGGGGTTGATCCCTAAAGCGATCGGCAGACCGGTATAAAGCAGGTACATGCTCCACAGGAGCGCAGGCGCCAGCACCAACAGGTTCACAAACGCATGCGGATACAGATGAATGGCACTGCCAAGCAGCAGCGGTGCGCCGACGAGAGCAAGCATGGAAAAATGCAGACCCAGGTTTTCGCTGGCGCCGTAGGTCGATGCCATCCAACGGCTGACCACGGCGCTGGTGATAAAACCAAACACCAGGGTAAAGAAATACGCAGCACTGACCGCAACCATCGCCCCCGGCGAAAGCCTGACCGGCTCATCTGCACCCAGATTCCAGCCAAAATTGATGCTGCCGAAAAAGGCAAACAGCGGCGGTAGTACCAGCAGCCATATCGCCAGTTTGAAGAACACGCTCGGTGCGCTCGGCTGTGCCTGCGCCAGATCACTGAACACCGACCTGGGGGCGTAGAACAGCCGCGGCAGTATCGGCAAAGAAACGGTAACCGCCATTAATGCGAGATCCCTGTGATGTTTTTATAAATCAACTGTTAACGTTCAGATCTGTGGATCGATTCATTCGATCCAACTGTAATGCCAGCAGACACAACTGCCAGTGATCATACTGTCGCAACGCACCTGGAACCATACCTTCGCGCCAGATGCGGTCGACATAGGGATTTTCCACGACCGACCTGCGGGAAAAACGTGTAGCGCTGAATCGGTCATCAGCACTGTTGCTCTAGTTGCCGAACCGATACCGGAGTTTCGCGATGAAGCTTTTTTCCAGCGGATTCTCTATCGTGTCGGTAAACAGATCACTGGTACTGCTGTTAATCTGATTGGGCAGATTCCCCGAGTGGTTATAGACCAGGTAGAAGTCAGTGAGTGGGGCAATTTCCCAGCGGTAACGGATCTGTGCGGTTAAAAGACTCACGGTGAAGTCATAGCTGTCTTTTACCCGGGCCGCCGGGATCAGGTCACCGTCGCCTTCCGGCACTGCCCAGAAGCCTTTGTTTTCAGCTTTCACCCCTACCCACTGCAGCGTGAACCGCAACTGATGACCAGGCGACATGAACCAGTTCAACTGCACTTTCGGTGCCAGTTCCGGCCCGTCGAAGGTGCCGAAATTACGCCCACCCTGGTACACCACCCAGCCTTGCCGGCGCCGGTAGGTCATATCGAGATCAACCGATATCCGATCGCTTGGTCGAACCGTGACACCCGCGCCAACGGTGTAGGTCCAGCCACCCAGGTTTTCCTGCAGACCGTCCAGATTGAATGAATAACTGAACATTTTAGCGGCGTCGGTTGCGAGCAGCACATCCCACCACAGCCGATCCACAGTCCGGTAGGAACCATTGCCGCGCGAATCCCAGTCTTCATAGCGCTCAGGCAGAAACCCCAGGGCGGTTTTCACGGTATTGCGGCCTGGCAACACCATGGAATTGCGCCAGAACAGACCGCTGTCGGTTACCTGGCCTTTGCTCACGTTGTACTGCTGGCGGGCAACGATGGTGCCGCGGATGTCCTTGATCTTCTCCGTACCCTTGGTGTTGTTGTACAGCAGGGCATACTGAGCCGAGGTGTAGTCATTGCGCCTGAGAAAGCCCAGATCGTTGATCTGCGCGGTTTCATCAAAATAGTCGATTTCGAATTTGTGCTGAATACGCGGCGAAGCCGAGTAATACAGGTCTATCAATCCGCCCTTGCCTTGCACATCATCCACGTCGCTGGCCAGCAACTGGCTGTCGATGATCAGGTTTCCGCCCGAACTGGTGTAGTGCAGGTCTACACCATGAACGACCGCATCGTACAACGCGCCACTGACAAAGGTGCCCATATAGCCAATGGACTTTCGATCAGCGCCGACATTCTCATAGGTAAAACGCGCGATACCGAAATTGCGACCCTCACCGGTTATGTCAACCGGTACACCGCTGTCGGTTGTACCCAGCCACTCAACGTCATCTTCGATCGCAGCAAGCACACCGTAGCGCAGGTCGCCCACAGTACCGGTTACTTTGCTCGCACCCAGTAGATCAGTGGGTCGCTCGGTTTCGCCTCGATTAACATCGACCCCATCTGGAACATCCACCTGGGTGGCGGTGCCGCCAATGCGTCGCGAGTTCATGAGCGACACCGGGGCGGGCATGAACTGAGACGAAAAAACTTGGCGCGATGTGGTGGCAAAATTGTCGTTGGTGATGGTTCGAGCAGCATTGCCGGGATTCGACCGCGGCGTTGTGTTGAAGACCTCGTTCCCCTCGAGAAAGAACAGGCGTTTTTCCGGAAAGAACGTTTCCTGCGCGGTCAGATTGAGAACCACATGATCGGCTTCTACAGCACCAAAGTCGGGCAATATGCTCGCCGTGAGTTCAAGCCGCGACGAAGGCTTCCAGGACAGGTCTGCACCCAACCGCATCCTGGTTTCATCCCGGGCTTTATCCACGGTCGCCGATGAATAGGGGATTATGGAAAACTGTTGTGCCGGCTCTACACCTTCGACCGTAAAGGTATTCAGCGCGGTGAGAAACCTGGATGAAGCATACGGATGTCCCGGCCACTGATAGCGCTCGTTCTCATGCGAGACCTGGCGACTGACGGCAAACGAGATGATCCTCGCCCCTTCCTGGTCCGGCATATTCATCATGGACCACGGCAGGAACATCTCGGCGCTCCAGCCGTTAGAGAGCGTCGCCGACTTGCCGAGCCAGGGGCCATCCCAGTCGAGCTGATAATTACGCTCCGGGAGGACCTTGCCATCCATCTTGGAGTCCCCCAGACCGATGATGAACCAGTAACCGAGCTTGCCCTCACCGGAGGGATCCAGAGTAAAACCGAAAGTATCCCGGTCGATGAAGTCATCCCGGTTCGAAAGGCGAGCTACTAACGTGTCGGGTGGTTGCTCCATCACCGCACTGACATACAGGCCTTTTTCAGTGGCAAACATGCGCATGTGAGTGGGGAAATGACCGACTTCACCCGTACCCGGAACCGACACGATCATGTTGTCGTAGGCCGGAAGGGTGCTCCAGACCCGCTCCTTCACGAGACCGTCTAACTCGATACCCGCACTCTCGTGCTCGAGATTCGGCACGGCGACCCGGTGGATGGGAATACCCTCGATGGTCTCCATCACCTGCGCGGGCGCATCAGGCCTCAGGCTTGATTCCAGAAGGGGGTTCAGATCATCGGCAACGCTCAGACCGCTCAGGGCGAGAACGAACAGAAGCAGATGCGGGCGCACAGGCACGGAATAAAGGTTCACTTAGGAATTGTATGCTAGCAAACCAACTATATTACCCGTTATGGGGCCGAGAAATCGAGCAATGATTAATGGACTTTGCTGAGCGAGCCCGGATTGAGGCTGATCAACGGTGAGTGGTGCGCGCCCCGCGGGCAGTGTTACCAAAGTCTTTTGACAGCGCGGCCCGGTTGAAACCGCCATTGTCGCGCGCGACGGCCGGCTGCCGGGGCTGTGGTGTCGGATTGCGTTCAGCTTGCTGACGCGGCAGCAGGCCCGAACCCATGACCGTCGAGGCTTGCGCCCGTGTGAGGGTCTGTTGCTCAACCCTGGCAGCAGCCTGTTGATGGGCTGCATTCAGGGCCGACCTCTGTGCGGTATTTACAGCCGACCGCTGTGCGGTATTTACAGCCGACCGCTGTGCGGTATTTACAGCCGATCGCTGTGCGGCATTTACAGCCGGTCGCGCACCTGGTGTTACCCGGCTGCTCGAACGCCGCATTGTCCGGGCCACGACCGTGGGAGGGACTGATTCAGCATCACGCGATGCACGCTGGCTACCCGAACGCCGTTGACCCGCCGAAACGATACGAGATCTGGTCGTGCGAACTGCAACACCACGTTGCTCCCGTTCTGCCCGGGACATATCCGGTACCGGTGTGCTCGGTGCAGCAGGAGCCACTGCACGTGAGGCATGTTCGGCCTTTGCTGCACGCATGCGCGCCTGCATGGAAGCCTGGTCGATATTGATACCGGACCCACGAACATGGCTCCCCGGTCGCCTGGCCGCCTGCCACACGGCGCCATCCCGATCAGAAGTGTGCCGATCATGCTCATGTTGCGGTTCGCGTGGAGAATGCGGCAGCGGTGAACTGAGCGTCTGCGTATGACTGTGTCGTGGCCGATAGCGGAAGTAATTGCCATAGCCGTAGTGAGCACTCAGACGGCTGCGGTAGTACGGGTGACGGTGATGCTCTGGATAATAAGCGTACAGGTGCGAACCACCCCAGCCGATAGCGTAAAAACTCGGCAGCCCGTAAAAATGGCTATACGAATAAGCACTGCCGGCCGAATAGGGATAGTAATAGGTCGGATAAACCCGATCATGGTAGTGGTAGCTCGGCCGTGGCTGGTAGGTCACGACCTTCTTCGGCTCGTAGTAAGGCACATGAACCTGATCGCGAAAGCGTGAGCTTATCGTGATCACACTGTCCTCAAGTTGAACCACCTGCTTGTCATCGGACACCAGATTTCCTGCAGCTAACGCGTCGTAGCGAAACGCCTGAATTGCAGCAAACACATCACCTGGCTGAGACAGGAATACGTTGCCGAGCGACGCAAGCCAATCCAGGTCAGCATTCAAAAGGGTGACGACTTCGGGATAGTTGAGCAATGCGATTACCGCATCATCCCACTCGTCTTTCGGCACACTGCGTTCTTCGCCGCGAAGGAACCGGGCGGCCTGAACTACCTGCAGAGGATAGATTGACGCCGGCAGGGTCAGCGCAACCAGATCATCCGGATACAAAGCGATCGGCCCGACCAGATCTTTGAGATCCGCCATCGACATCAATTCAGCCGGGGTCTCCAGATACTCGGCAATCTGATCGTTAGTCGCGGCACACACACCTGTCGGCACCAGGACCAGCATGAAACTCAGGATCAAGCCTTTCATGTTTGACACTTTAAGCCTCCTTCCGGATCAAAACGACTTTTGACCGTGAGATGAGTTTAACCCGCCAACCTGAACAGAACCTTAAGGAACGCGGTCAGGAACTGCAGGATAACTGCGAACAACCCACCCGGGTTCGGGCCCAGTCAGGGCGCCTGGCCGCCCAGGTTTGCGCCTGCGGTTGCTCGGCATAGGGCGTTCGCAGGAGCTCATGGAACTCATGGATCAACGAAAAGTCGCCACCCTCAGCCTGATCAATGGCCAGTTGCGCCATGTAATTGCGTAAAACGTATTTTGGATTAACCCGGTTCATCGCCATACGGCGCTCATTCGGGTCGTTTTCGTCGGCCTGCAACCGGTCGATGTAAGCGGCGAGCCACTTTTCCCAGGTCTGTCTCGCGTCCACAGATACACCGGCAAAGTCATAGAAAGCCGGCTCCAGACCCGCGTATACAGCCGCGGGATCCTGCTTCGGACCATGGATGTCGGCCAGCAGCCGATAGAAAATAGTCATGTCCACTTCTTCGAGCCGCAACACGGCATCCAGATCGAGGAACAGGGTCTCATCAGCAGCCGTTTGCTGCTCATTCAGACCAAGCTTTGCCGCCATCATCTGCCGCCATTTCGCCTGATAGTTCTGCTCGAAGGCAATCAGCGTCTCTTTGAGTGGTTCCGCCGCTTCGATCAGGGGATAGATCGCATTGGCGAGCTGCAGCAGGTTCCACTGTGCAATGGCCGGTTGCGCAGCAAAGCGATAACGCCGGTGAGCCGCATCGGTGGTGTTCGGCGTCCAATCCGGATCGTAGTCATCGAGCCAGCCGTAAGGACCATAGTCGATGGTCAGGCCGAGGATCGACATGTTGTCGGTATTCATCACACCATGCACAAACCCCACCCGCATCCAATCAACAATCATGTCGAGCGTGCGGTCACACACTGAGCGAAACCAGTTCAGGTATACCGCCTGGCCGAGCTCACTTTCACCCGCCACCAGCTCGGGAAATGAGTGGCGAATCGTGTAGTCAGTAAACTGCCGCAACAGATCGATCTCATTGCGCGCCGCGAGAATTTCGAAATGGCCAAAGCGGGTAAAAGTCGGTGCTACCCGGCACACCACCGCACCTGGCTCCGCCGCGGGATGCCCGTCATAGAGCATGTCGCGAACCACATGATCACCGGTCAGGCACAGCGACAGCGCGCGGGTCGTCGGCACCCCCAGGTGATGCAT
>JAQBYL010000236.1 GCA_027622495.1 Pseudomonadota bacterium | reverse complement strand
GCGCGAAGAAAATCCGCCCGGTAACGCTGTCGTCTCGATCCACGCTTCTTCAATTTCCACCCCAGCCTCGCCGCCTTCAACAACGACGGGTACGGTTAACCATGCTGTGAACTTGTCATCGACATTGGCGCTGATGTTGATTTCAACTTCGCCAAGACCAAGACCCTGCGGGAAAGAACCCGCTTCGCCACCAAGCGGAAAACCCGCTATCCCGTAGTCGTTGGGATGGCTGTCACGGTGCCAGGCCTGGCCCTGAAAGATTACGCCGATTGCGGGGTTGAACGCGGAATCTGAACTGGCGCTGGATGGTTCAGCTACGATTTCCCGCGAGGTGTACTGCGGGGGTTGCGGGTTCTGTTCGGCGATTGCCAGCCTTCGCTCGAGCTCTGCTATACGTGCATTGTAGCCGGTTCGTAATTCGTCAACCTCAGCTCGTAATGCTGTGATGTCCGGGTTGACACCTGTGTCATCGGCAAGCGCATCGTTTACACATATGATCGCGAGAATACAGATAATACTGCCGCGGATTATACACTCCATCACTAATCTCCAGTCCGTTTGCTACTTGATTTACCGCTCGAGCTTCGAACCCTCGAACGGATGCAACTGTCTTATCAGGCAAACGCTGGTGGAGCGCGCTGTTGGTAGCGAGTGATCCTTTTTGAGGAGAGGAGGGGTGTGAAATAGTCGGTATAGAGTTGGTTTTTTGCAATATGCGCAAGCCACCAGTGGGCCGTGGTCGCGATTGCATGAGCAGGACTCGCGTGTCCCGAACAGACCTCGCAAGCAGTCTGGTCTGATTCGGTATGGGCAACCGCGTGCAACGACACAGCCAGATGACTGATCAGCAGTATAAGGACGACGCAGACATAGCCCAAAGGCGCGTGGTGGCCCCTGTTTCGGACCGTTGCTGTCCTGGCGCTGATTTTCACTGGCCCCGCTGCCTGATGGTCACTGGCCTATCTCCTGTCCTGACCTGCCCAATACGGTTCACGCACTACGCGCCGTTGGATCTTGCCTGCTTCTGACCGGGGCAATTGATCAACGTAGTCAATACTTCTCGGGCATTTAAAACCAGCCAGACGATCACGTACCCATTGAATCAGTTCGTCTGTGAGAGCCTCACTTGGTGTGTAATCGTCTTTCAGCTGAACGACTGATCTGACTTCTTCACTCCACTCCTCATTGGGGATGCCAATGGTGCACACATCCTGCACAGCCGGGTGTTTCAACAGCTCACTGTCGACTTCCTGTGGGTAGATGTTCACACCGCCAGAGATGATGAGTTCAGCAGAACGACCGGTTAGGAACAGGTAGCCTTCATCATCAAAGTAGCCGAGGTCACCGAGGGTGAAATAGTCCCCGCGGTAGGAGCCAGAGGTCTTCTTGCTGTCTTTGTAGTATTCAAAACGACCCGTCTCAGGCGCCCGCATGTAGATGGTGCCGACTTCACCGGTGGCAACTTCGTCACCGGCATCGTTGAGGATCTTGTTATCAAACTCCGGGCCCGGTTTACCTACCGTGCCTGGTTTGGTGAGCCATTCCTGTGACCCGATCAGAAAACCACCGCCGCCTTCCGTGGCCGCGTAGTATTCCCACACCACGGGTCCAAACCATTCAATGATCTTCTGTTTGACATGGACCGGGCAGGGAGCAGCACCGTGTATAACAAAACGCAGCGATGACAGGTCATAGGCCGCGCGTGTTTCCTCGCTCAACTGCAGCAGGCGATGGAACATGGTCGCCACCATGTGCGTGTGAGTGATCTTGTGTTCGTGGATCAGACGCAACGTAGCTTCAGCGTCCCAGCGATCCATCATCACCACCCCCACACCGGATGTCAGTGGCTGCACGATATCGATCAACAAAGGTGCTGCGTGGTATCCGGGACCGGTGCACAGATCCATGTCCTGACCAGGCCGGTAAGCGCCTGGTGTGTCGCCCCATTGGGGAGCCTCTGGTGTGCGCTCCTTACGATATACGCCCTTTGGTCGACCGGTGGTGCCGGACGTATAGAGCATTCGACTACCCAGCGAGGGATTGCTGATGTTGTGCGAATCCAAACTCTGAATTTCCTGATTGAAGTCGCCGAAACCAGCGATTACTCCGCCGCAGCTCAGTTTGAGCCGGAGGTTGGATGCCTGTGCGGCCGCCTCGATGGGTGCGGGACCTAATGTGGCGTCCGCGATAAAGGCCTTGGCCTCACAGTTGTCAACGACGTAGCCTATTTCTTCGCCTTTCAGGTGGAAGTTGATCGGCGTAAAACGGATCCCTGAACGGGCTGCAGCTGCCAGCACTTCAACGAATTCCGGCCGATTTTTAAGGGCTACGGCCACGCTGTCTCCAGCCCCGATGCCGGCTTCACGCAGACGTCGGACCAGTCGGTTGGCATTGGCGTTCACCTCAGTAAATGTCCGGTTGCCATAGTCGCTGATAACGGCCATGGCGTCAGGCGTGCGGTTTGCGTGATAGGCAATGGTCATGCCATTGAGTACTGCGTCTTCAATCTTGAGATCTGTCATCTTTCCTCCCTTGTGACAATGCGATTGTAAACACGGTTGGCTTACGATTTCCTCACATAGAGAGGAAAAAAAACACTCGTCCGGGTGCTAGATTGAGCTCAACGAAACCGTTAAAGAGGGGATAAAAATGGCCCCACAAAACAAATCCATGGACGGTCAGCTGCTGCTCAAATGCGTTATGTACGCGGTCTACGGCCTCACGTTCGTCGCCCTGGACTTTATCCTGGAGCAGATCCGCACACATACTTATTCGCAACTGCAGGCGGTTGACAAGCGCAACGCTTAAGGCCTTTGGGCAAGCCCTGAGCTTGACCGACCCTGGCTGCTCAATTAGGTTGCGGTTCTAGGGAACACGGGACAGATGCATTGGAAACACAACGCCCAGGTGGCGCCACGAAGGCGTGGGACTGCAGCTGGATATCTGCCGGTCAGACCGATGTAGGGAGTTCTAGAAAGATCAACGAAGATGCTTTTCTCGACCGACCCGAGGCAGGCATGTGGGTGGTGGCCGATGGCATGGGTGGCCACGAAGCAGGGGATGTGGCCAGTGCCATGATCTGTGAGAGGCTCGCTTCCTCACCTGTTGTTGAGAACCTGAATTCTGCCGCCGACCTGTTCGAAGAAACGATTATCGCGGTTAATACTGAACTTCTCAGACTCTCGCACGCCGAACATGATGGCGGCACAGTCGGCAGTACTGTTGTCGGCCTCGTCACGCGCGGGCAACAAGGCATCTGCCTGTGGGCAGGCGACAGCCGCGCCTATCTGATGCGCGCCGGGAGGGTCGCACGGCTGACCGTAGATCACAGTCAGGTCGAACAGATGGTGGCCGACGGTCTAATCCGTGCAGAAGACGCCGAAACCCATCCCGCAGGCAATGTGATCACACGTGCTGTTGGTGGTCAGCCTGATCTGATGCTGGATAGACTCGTGTGTGAACTGCAGCCCGATGATCGAATCGTGCTCTGTTCGGATGGGCTCTATAAAGATCTGGACCAGCCAACCATGACGCAGATCCTGGGGGAGGTATCACCGGCACGCGCGTGTGAGCTCTTGGTTGAGGAAGTTCTGCGGCGCGGTGCTAACGACAATGTGACGGTGGTGATCGTTGATTTCTATGAGCAATCTTAGAGGGAAGAGTTTGAACAATTCAGTCTGGACACTGGCGCGAACGCCACCCGCCGGCTGGCCCAGCGAGGATGATTTTGCCTGGCAGGAGCGCGACCTGCAGCAGCCGGCTGAAGGGCAGGCGCTAACCCGTACCCTGTATCTGTCGCTGGATCCGTATCAATGGGGTCGTCGACGCTCCGGGGTCGAAGCAGTTGGATCGGTGTGTCATGGCCGCACGGTTTCGCAGGTGGTCGAAAGTCGCATGGCGGAATATGCCGATGGAGATTTTGTTTTCAACACCGCCGGCTGGCAGAGCTACGGCCTGATTGGTGAAGGGGTCGATGTGTTCGGTTACATGTTTCCCCGCCGTCTTGACCCGGAAATTGCGCCGCTTTCCACCGCTGTTGGGATTTTAGGGATGCTCGGTCTGACTGCATACAGCGGGCTGATTGTTCAGTGCGATCCAAAGCCCGGTGAAACCGTGGTGGTGTCGGCTGCATCTGGTGGCGTGGGTCAAGCCGCAGGTCAGATGGCCCGCATTGCAGGCTGCCGGGTTGTCGGTGTGGCGGGTCGACAGGAAAAATGTGACTTCGTGGTGAACGAGTTGGGTTTTGATGCCTGTGTGTCGCATCTGTCTGAAAGCTATGCAGACGATCTGCGCGCGGCCTGCCCGGATGGCATAGATGTATATTTTGAGAATGTCGGTGGCAAAACCTATGAAGGGGTGCTTGGGCTACTCAACACTCACTCCCGTATTACGCTTTGCGGCTTTATCTCCCAATATGGAAACACCGACGGAAAAGATGCGGCCAAAGTCTGGCGCGCAACCGGTGAACCGTTTTTTCAACGTCAATCCACCACCGTGCATGGCCTGTTCGTAGGTAACTATGTCAAATCCCATCAGGATGAGTTTCTTGGCAAGATGGCCGGTTGGATGGTGGATGGGTTGGTCACTTATCGCGAGCAGATCTGGGAAGGTCTGCCCAGCGCACCGAAGGCGTTTGCAGCCATGTTGGACGGCAGTAACTTCGGCAAATCACTGGTTAGAGTCAACGCAGATCCAACTCTAACCTGAAGACTGGCCTGAACAGTATGTGACATGGTTCACGCTTTGCACTGATCAGCGACCGATAATGGTGCTTGTCGCAAGGACGCGGCGTCCGCAATGGAGAAAGCACTGTGAACAAACTGGTAAATGGACTGTTACTACTGCTTGTCAGCACCTGTGTGTGGTGTGATCCGGTTGATGAGATCATCGAGACAGCCGGAATCACCAGGTCCCTTGACTCAATCGAATCTCAACTGCTGCGGGGTTTCCGCGCCGGTCTGGCGCAGACCCCGGCCGACAGTGCAACCCGCGAAGAAATGATGCAGGAGCTTCAAGCGCAGTTCGCTCCTGGCATATTTCAGGCGCACGTGCATCGCAAAATCAGCGCCACTCTTCTTGAACCAGATCATGCTGAACTGATGGCCTGGTACAGCGCACCGCTCGGCAAAAAGATCACCTCCTATGAGATTGCTGCGATCGAACCGGAACAGATCAGCAAGATGACGGCGATGGTCGATCGCCTGGTTGCCGATGAAGCCCGTATGCGCATTGCCGCAAGAATGGACGAACTTTTAGACTCGACCGACCAGAATATTGAACTGGCACGGGCATCTCAGACCGCCATCCTTGAAGGGATGCTGGGCAAAGAAGATGCAGCACGATTCATGTTGCAGATGGATGAGGCGCTTGATCAGAATCGGGCTGAAATGGAGCGCTTGGTGCATGCATCGATGGTGTTCATCTATCAGGACCTCACTCGTGATGAGCTCGAGCAATACATAGGCTTCCTGGCTAACCCTTCAGCTCAAAGGCTTTACCAGGCAGCTCAGGTTGGTCTGATCGAATATGTTGCCCTGTCGTTCGAGCAGGTTGGTTCGTTGCTGCGGCGCAAACTTGAAATGCCGGTAACCGGGCTTCAAGAACATGCTGTAGTGCATCACCGCTAAGCTTGAATTCAGGCCTTCCGGTTAAGCACAACAACCGGTATAGCGCGACTTGTTTTGGCCTGGTACTCAGCGAAAGCAGGCATCCGTTCAGCCATCTGGTTATACAGACGCGTACGTTCCGGCTCTGAAACAACCTCTGCTGTGGCGGCGTAGCGTTCGCTGCCAACCTCGACTTCGACATCGCTTTTAGCCACCAGATTGTGATACCACGGCGGGTTGGTATCAGCCCCGGCGAATGAGGCGATGATCACAACACGATCAGCGTCAACAAGATAAGCCAACGGATTCACCCGGGCAGCGCCGCTCTTTGCGCCAACCGTATGAAGCAACAATAGCGATGCCCCTTCGAACGGACCGCCGACCTTGCCACCGTTCGCGCGAAATTCTTCGATGATTGTTTTGTTGTAGTCTGCAATGTCCATGGTTATTCCCGATAGTCAGTGATTTAGCGCAGTTAACATGGCCGTGTGTGTCAGCTACTGAGGGCAGCAGCTTCTCCGTGCAGCGGTTTAAGCGCCAGGAATTCAATGCTGTCTCCCTTGTTGTTGAATCTCGTCATCATCGACAAGGGGCCCTTGCACAACTTCAGATACCACGGTGTGTGGAAATTACTGCCTTGTGCGTTTGCCTCGACCCGCGCACCAGTGGTCCAGGTCTTAAGATGGTTCAATCCCGCAGCAGCACACAGGCTCAGCACGTTAGCAGGTGTGAACAGGTGCAGATGATGGATGGGGCTGATGAGGGCCCAGTTAGCACCAAGTATCTCTCTTGTGTAGCTGTCCCAGTTGACCGTGTCTGCGTAAAAAACACCTCCGGGGCGCAGGATACGTGCGGATTCCTGCACGGTGGAAAGGGGGTGACGTACGTGCTCGAGGGTTGCGTTGCTGAAGACCACGTCTACTGATTCAGCTTCATAGCCTGCGGTTTCGATGGTTCCGGTGTGGACGTCGAGACTGTGTTGGGTGCGTGCGAAGTCTGTTGACGCCTAACAGATATCGACTCCCTG
>JAQBYL010000235.1 GCA_027622495.1 Pseudomonadota bacterium | reverse complement strand
AGGGGGGCCGGCTTCAGGCGAATAGTTGGGCGCACCGGAGAATGCCTCACCCGGTCCATACTGAACGCGGCCATCGCGGTTCTTGTCGAGCCAAGCGATCAGGCCGATGCTTTCCCAGCGTTTGAACCAGCCATCGACCTTCTGATACTCGGTATCGTGCACCGTGTCGATAAAGTTCAACCGGGCAAAAGCACCAACAGCCGGCGCCGTTGTATACAGAAGGGCGATGAACAACAGCGCCCAACCCGCGCTGCGTCGTGCATCAGAAACTTTGGGTACGGTGAAGAAGCGTACGATCACATGGGGCAGACCGGCTGTGCCGATCATCAATGCAAGGGTTATGGCAAATACGTCAATCTTGCTCCGCGTGCTTTCGGTGTACGGTGCAAAGCCGAGTTCGACCAGCGTTGTATCGAGCTTGCCCAGCACCGACATGTGACTTCCATCGTTAACCTGTGCACCCAGACCGATCTGCGGGATGGGTATGTCGGTAATCATCATGGAGATAAAGATCGCCGGCACCATGTAAGCAAAAATCAGAACACAGTATTGCGCCACCTGGGTGTAGGTAATGCCCTTCATACCGCCGAGCACGGCATACATGAACACCACACCCATGCCGATAATCACCCCGAGGGTGATGTCTACGTTCAGGAACTGTGAAAACACGATGCCCACACCGCGCATCTGCCCGGCGACGTAAGTGAACGACACGACGATCAGGCAGATCACTGCCACTACTCTCGCGGTTTTTGAGTAGTAACGGGTGCCGATGAAGTCGGGGACGGTGAATTCGCCGAATTTACGCAGGTAGGGGGCCAGCAGCAGGGCCAGCAGAACATAGCCTCCGGTCCAGCCCATCAGGTAGACGGTTCCGTCATAACCCATGAATGCAATGATACCGGCCATGCTGATAAACGATGCAGCACTCATCCAGTCAGCGGCGGTTGCCATGCCATTGGCGATGGGATGGACGTGCCCGCCTGCCACATAAAAATCGTTTGTTGAACGTGCCCGTGACCAGATGGCGATGCCGATATACAGCGCAAAGCTCAGGCCGACGAACAGGTAAGTCAGACTCTGTACATCCATGATCTAGTCCTGATCGTCCACGCCGAACTGGCGATCGAGTTTTTTCATGCGGTTTGAGTACACGAAGATCAGCACAATGAACACGTAGATTGCCCCCTGATGAGCCCACCAGAAACCAAGCTTGAAACCAAAAAAAGTAATGCTGTTGAGCGGATCCACCAGCAGGATGCCGAAGCCGAAGGAAACCACGAACCAGATGGCCAGCAATAGCCCCATCAGTTTGAGATTGGCTCGCCAGTAGGCCTTGGGATCGGGTTGGTTTTTGTTATTGTCGGTCATGTGTGTGTCAACCTGTCAGCCGAGTTCCGCGCGCAGGCGGGAATGCAGATCACCGAGTTTGTCGATCAGCGCATCGATACTGCGATATCCGGCCTGGAACATTGCCGTTGCATTCAATGCACCCCACTCAAAGCCCATTTCTTTTACCGTAACGGCACGGGCGACGACGGCGTCGTTGTCTGCATAAAAACCTTTGCCTGCGTCGCCACGAGGGGGCACATCCAGCATCATCTGCCAGCCGAGTTTGTCGGGATCGCGGCCCACGTTTTCGGCATGCGCTCTGATAATCGTGATCATCTCGTGCACGCCGGCCGCGTCGATTGCCGCCGTTGCAAGCCAGCCATCACCGAGTTCACCCACGCGTTTTAATGCCCCCGGTGCACTACCACCGATCCAGATCGGCAGACTGCCTTTCTGTGGTGACTTTGGTTCCATAGCCATCGCTGTGGATGTGTAGTATTCGCCGTTGAAATCGATTTTTGCGTCGCCCCAGTAGGCTCGCAGCAGGTGGATCGCTTCATCCATGCGTCGACCGCGGTTGCCGAAGTCCTGATCCAGAGCTTCGTATTCGGATGCCTGCCAGCCGACTCCCACCCCAAGACGGACGCGTCCGCCTGACAAAGTGTCCAGGGTGGAGATCTGTTTGGCCACCAGCACTGGCTGGCGTTGCGGCAGAACCAGAACTTCGGTTCCGATGCCGATTTTTCTGGTCACCGCCGCGATGAATGACAGCATCATCAGCGCTTCCATGATCGGCATCTGGGGAGGATAGATCGGTGCGCTACGGGTGTCGGTGGGATAGCCCATCAGAACATGGTCGAACATGTCGAGCTGATCATAGCCAATCTCTTCGATTGCCCTGGCGAGTCTGATGACCCCCTCCGGCCCTTCGCGATAGGCAACACTCGGAAACTCCACAGCGAGCTTCATCTTCTCTCCCGGCCCCGTCCGACCCCGTTTTTAACAACAAAGACCATAACTGTTGGCAGGCGTTTCCGCCAGTTTGGGCGGTGTCCGGGCAGGCTGATTTCCGGTAGCCTTTGCAGCTTCGTAGCTCAAATAAAAAATATCCATGCCTAAAGTGCAGCCCATACGCCCAGCCGCGACCGTCATTTTAGTCCGTGAAGCCAGCGATGATTATGAGATCTTCATGTTGCGCCGCACCAGCAACGCCGCATTCGCGGGGGGCATGTATGTTTTTCCCGGTGGTCGCGTGGACGGGGATGACCATTTGCACAGCTATGATGAATTCCGTCAGGGTCCTTCACCGGAACAGAGCCTGCAACAGCGCGCCCTCGGGGATGAATGGCGCGGCTACTGGATAGCCGGGATTCGCGAAAGTTTTGAAGAAGCCGGCCTGCTGCTGGCCTACACGCGGCAGGGCGAGTTGCTGAGCTATGCTGATCAGAAAGAGCATGACCGCTTTCACGGGTATCGCAAGCCGCTGCATTCGGGAAGCGTCAGCCTGCTTGAGATCTGTGCAGCCGAAGAGCTCAAACTCGCGGTTGATCGCATTCATTTCTACAACCGTTTTGTTACGCCGATGGGCCGGCCGCGACGCTTCGATACGCGTTTTTTCATTGCCGAGACCCCTGAGGGTCAGGTGGGCAAACACGATGAAGCCGAAACTGTCGACAGCGTCTGGATCTCGCCCACTGATGCTCTCGAACGTCACGCACGCGATGAATTTGGTCTGATGAACGTAACGCGGATGCAACTGGAAGAACTCGCACGCCACCCCAGCAAGCGGGCGCTGGTGGCTGCGGCACAGGCCAGGTCAGACTTTCCTGTGCACCGACCTGTGTTACCAACCGGGCAATGAACAGCGACAATCTGCAGATCCGTGACTACGTCGAAGCGCGCGATCTGAAAGCCCTGCAGAGAGTCTGGCACGAGGTTGGCTGGATTCACGACGAAAGTGGTGCAGGCTACATGGGCGAGATGCTCAAAGCAGGAACGACCCTGACCGGGGTTGTCGGCGAAGAAGCGGAATGCATGGTGAACAGCATGCCGGGTCTGATGCGGCACCAGAACCGCGATCTCCGGGCGAGCGTGGTCACCGCGGTTACGGTAAACCGGGTAGGGCGAAAGTCTGGTTTTGCTCTGAACCTCACGGCCAGGGCGCTGGCGGCCAGTTTTGCGGAAGGCGCCTGCGTTTCGACACTGGGGATGTTCGATCAGGGGTTCTATAACCTGCTGGGTTTTGGCACCGGCAGCTATGAACACTTTCTGACCTTTGATCCGAAGACGCTTAAAACTACAGCTCCCTATCGACGCCCGTCGCGCCTGGGGAGGGATGACTGGAAGGCAGTTCACGGTGCCATGCTGAACCGGTCCCGGGCGCACGGCGGTGTTCTCATGGACCCTGAGCTCATGATCAAAGCTGAACTTGGCTGGTCTGAAAACGGCAGTGGTCTCGGTTACTTTGAGGGTGACAAACTCACCCACTTCATCTGGTTTTCTGCGCAGGATGTGGAGCGCGGACCCTATCGGATCGAAATGCAGGCGTACCGCAATGTCGCCGATCTGGCAGAACTGCTGACGCTCATCAAGAGTCTCGGTGACCAGGTGTATTCCATGACCATGTGTGAACCACCGGAGATCCAACTGCAGGCGCTGCTCGAAGTGCCGTTTCGAAACCGCTTCAGGACCATCGGATCAAAACATGAGTACGCGCACAAAGCTCTGGCCTGGTGGCAGGTCCGACTGCTCGATGTTTGTAAGGCCGTGAAGGGGTATCATTCGTTTGTACCGGTAATGTTTAATCTGCATCTGAGCGATCCAATTGAAAACTATCTTCCTCAAAATGCGTCATGGCACGGCGTTGGGGGAGACTACATCGTGAGCCTTGATGAAAATTCATCGGCCCGGCGTGGCCTTGATGCGAACCTGCCGCATCTGCACGCCGACATCGGTGCGTTCAGTCGTTTGTTTTTTGGTGTCGTTCCAGCAACCAGCCTGGCAGACACCGAAGCGTTACAGGCCGATCCAGCGCTCCTGAGCCAGCTTGATGTGGCATTCGGTCTGCCTCGCAGTGCCGTTGGATTGAACTTTTAGTGGGTAGTGTTACCCGCACCGTGATCGACGAAATAGCTGTTGAAGTGCGGCGGAATGCCCGGCGCAAGACCCGGATCGGTCTGGTTTTTGATCCGGCCGGCCACCTCATCCTGGACGTTCCCTTTCAGGCTACTGCTGCTGATATCAAATCGGCCGTGGTGGAACATAAACGCTGGATCCATCACAGGTTGCGGGTTCTTAAGGACGAGATGCGTGATCAGCCCATCAGCTCGGTAGTCGAGGATGGTGCTCTCATCGGCTTTCTGGGTGAGTCGCTTAGACTTGCGGTCACCGATGGAAGTGGACGAGCGAAAATTGAGCGGGTGGGTAATCGGCTGAACATCAGGCTGCCTGAAGGCAGGGATCTGGCCGCGCTTGTGCGACGCTGGTACCGGACCCAGGCAGCGGATGTGTTCAGTGGCCTGCTTGTGCGGTCTGCGCAATTGCCCTGGGTTGATGGTGTACCCGCGTGGCGGCAGCAGTTCATGAAAAGCCAGTGGGGCAGCTGCAGTGTCAAAGGCCGTATCTCACTTAACACCCATCTGATTCAGACACCGGTTCGGTTGATTGAGTATGTTGTTCTGCATGAGTTGTGCCACCTCAAACACATGAACCACAGTCCCCGTTTTTACGGGCTTCTGCAGAAGCACATGCCGGACTGGGATATGCGGCGGCGTGAGTTGCGCAAGTACATCCCCGTGCTGCTGCGTGGCTGACTTGGATCTGCATCGTCTCGGCTGGAGCGCCATTTTTCAGCAGCAACTGACACTCGAAGACCTGGAACATTCGCAACCCGCCCGGGTTGCAGGCGTGACCCGAACCGCCATCAAACTGTTCTCACAACAAGGCGAGCATCTGATCTCGCTTGGTGGACGCTGGTTTCAGATGGACGCAGAATTTCGACCCTGCGTTGGCGACTGGGTGCTGATTGACCTTGACGCCACCGTCATCGAGCGCGTTCTCGATCGCAAAAGCCTGATCAAACGCCTGCGGCCCACCAAAGACAGTGAGGTGCAACTCATCGCTGCTAACCTCGATACCATGTTCCTGGTCAGCTCCTGTAACGATGACTTCAATCTTTCCCGTGCCGAGCGTTACCTGGCACTGGCGTATGAAACCGATATTCACGTGGTGGTTGTTCTGACCAAAGCAGATCTGGTTGACGACCCGGAGGAATACGCAGCACAGATGCGTACGCTGCGATCGGGTCTGGATGTTGAACTGGTGAATGCCCTCGACAGCACGACCCTTGATGGCGTGCGAGCCTGGTGTGGACCTGGCCAGACGGTCGGTCTGCTCGGTTCATCCGGTGTGGGTAAATCCACACTGGTTAATTCTCTGATGGGCACGCAGGTGCAACTCACCAAGACCATCCGTGAAGAAGATGGCAAGGGGCGCCATACAACCACCGACCGATCGCTGCACATGTTGCCCGAGGGCGGCTTTCTGCTTGACAGTCCGGGCATGCGTGAATTGCAGATCGCCGACGCGCAAAGTGGCGTCGCCGAGATGTTCGACGACATAGAAAATCTGATCAGAATGTGTCGATTTTCGGATTGCGGACACAACACCGAACCCGGATGTGCGGTGATCAAAGCCCTTGAGAACGGTCAGTTGGACGAGCGCCGCCTGAGTAACTACTTCAAGCTGCAGCGCGAAGAGCGCTACAACAGCGAAACCATTGCACAGCGCCATGCGCGTGCGCGTAACTTCGGCAAGATGGTGCGCCAGCATAAGCCGAAAAAACCGCGCGTTTGATCCGGTCGACATCTGCCGGCGTTCGTCCTAATGTAGCCGGCTGTTTTTTACATGAGTTCGAAATGACCAATCTGCATGCGCCGAGGGTCCGTGCGCAGTCCGTTTCGGTGACCCGCAAGATGGCCGCATCGCTACCGGGCTTGCGCGAACTTGCGCAGAGCAAAGGCCTTAAGATTCACCATCTGGGTGCCGGCTATCCCCATCCGGAGGTCACTGATCCACGCGGCTTCCTCAAGCACCAGCAGGCCTACTTTGAGCATCTGGAAAAAGCCGAAGGCTTAAACGACCCGGCGATTGTTCCCGAGCACCTGCGGGAGTCTTTTTCCTATACCGATACGCTGGGTCCGGTCACGGCCAGACGGGTATTTGCGCAGACCTATGGCCACGACTGGGGTTTTGATATGGACCCCGCAAGGCTGATCCCCACTGTTGGGGCGACCGGTAGCATCAACCTGATCTGTTCG
>JAQBYL010000234.1 GCA_027622495.1 Pseudomonadota bacterium | reverse complement strand
GGTCGCAGGGTCTTCCCGGTAGCCGCGTGATTCAAAAAACATGCGCGCCGCAAAGTCCGCATCGTCACTGTAGCTTTCCTGGGTAAACACAAAAACACACTGAACACCGACACCCTTCGCCACAAGATCGGCATGCAGATCCTGATTCAAGCGGGCTGACTTCAGGGCCGTCAGAGATTTGAGCCCGATCAGAACAAATCGCGGTCCAACTTCGGCCAGCCGGATCGGGAACTCAGGCGACAACTCACTCTGCGCAACACCAATCAATGCCGCAGCCTGTTCAGGGGGAAGAACGCCGGTGAAGCTCACCTCAGGTGGCGCCATCCAGCCGATGCCGTCGTTGAAACTCACCGCAACCGGACCAACGGGCAGATCGAGAATGTAACTGCACCCATCAACAGGCGGTCGACCTCCGCCAGCCAATACCCAGGCCGTGCCTACCGTTGGATGCCCGGCAAAGGGTAGCTCCCACGCAGGGGTAAAAATCCGCACCCTTGCTCGCGATGCATTCGCTTCGATAACGAATGTGGTTTCCGAGAAGTTCATTTCGGCGGCGATTTCCTGCATCCGCTCGGTCGTGAGAGCCGCCGCATCCATAACCACCGCAAGCTGATTGCCCGCATACCTGCGTTCGGCAAAAACATCGACGATGTAAACCTTCAATCCTGCTGCTCCAAGGGCCCGTCTGCCTGAATCGCTGCAATCGAAGCGTCAATGTATTGCCTGAATTCCGGAATGAAGACCTCCTCATGTCTCTGCCACCATGTCACCACACCCGGGGCTTTGAGCATCTGGTCGGCAAAGTATCTGGCAAAAAAGAACCAGACCTCATCACCAGCCCGAACGCGACGCCATTGCATGAAATAAACCTGGTGAGATTGAAAAGCGCCATACAGGTAGTTGTTGAAGCGCACCCGTTCCACCTTCGACAGGGATTCACCTTCAAACCCCTTCACCAGGATCTCAGCCAGGTCCTGATCCTGGGCGGTGGTGAGCATGAACTTCAGATTCTGCTCGTTCGACGAAATTTCAGTGGCGCCGAGCAGCGCAGACGCGTTCTGGGTAATGATTCGGGTGCTGTGGCGCACCTGTACAGACAGATAAATGAGGGTAATCAGGACGGCAAACGAACCGACAAACTCACCGACTGCTCCGAGATCCTGTACCGTCCACTCCATCGCTATCCCCTGTTTTACTGGCCAGGCCGCAGGCCGCTACAGACTTGCAGCTGCGAACTCCTTATGCAGAATACCCAGCTTTCTGTCGCGCATATAGACCTCAAGTGCCAGTGGATTCACCACGTAGGCCTGGAAGATCGATTTCCGGGTTAGCCAGTAGTCGCGATCAAGGTGGCCCTCGGTGTAGAGCAGGTAGGCTTCCTGGATGTCATAAAACATCCCTCGCACAAAGTACTGATACTGCCATAGTTCCTCAGGGGCAAACGAGGTGCCCTGTTCTGCTTTGCCCAAGGCCGTGGCAAGTTCCGGGTTCGATGCAGCATTCCCCGTCGCATCAGCCGATCGGGTGACGAGTTGTTGTCGGCTCGTGGCACGAACTTCTTCAGTATTTTCGTTGATCTGAACGCCGACATAGAGCAGCGATATCACCACAGCTAATCCACCCACCACCTCAGCGACATTGGCCCAATCAGACAGCGCCAGTTTGTTCTTCACATTTGACCTGTCAGATACATATACCCGAGAACAACCAGACCAATGAACACAAGGGCGGTGACCCCTTTTTTCAAGGTCCGCTGGAAACTGGCTGACGAGGCTGCTTTGTACCGGGCGTGAAGCTCAGGGTGCTCTTCGAGATAGCGCTCCACCGTTATCTTCAATTCAAGGCCATGAGTCTCCCTCATCGCCTTGATTGCATCGATCAAACGACCCTCTTCAAGCGCCAGGATGGCGGCGTAGGGAATGTCCTGGTCGCTCGTGGCAGACGCACGTTTGCCGGAGATCGATTCCCCGAGCGGGTTTTTCACAAAGGCGTCCACCGCATCCTTTGCCTCTTTTAATGACAGCCCGGTGTGTTCCCGCGTTGCCTTTACTGCTTCGATGATCTGGCCGTTACGGGCAAACTCAATCGCGTGCTGGGGCAGGTCGGGTACTTTTTTATCCAAGTCTAGCCTCAACGTGGCTGAAACGTGGTGTTGTTACTGGCTCGGAGCGTTCCTAGAATTGGAAGCTGTACCCCAGCTGCGGACCCTGGACAATCAGATCAGGCTCCAGCAGATCCATCCCTTTAAAATCGACGTTCATATAGCGGTAACCCAACACAATGACACCCGGTCCGAGCTTGTAGCCAATATTCAGCGAGGCATTCCAGGTCAGATTGGTGTCACCGGCGGCTACGTCTCCGCGAGCGCTCAACAACCATCGTTCACCGAACCTCTGAATGTGGCGCAGGCCTACCATACCGTCGATCAGCGTTTCTGATAGTGAATGTGAGCTTACTGCCGGTGGGGCCCGAGCAATCGTCTCCAGCTCCAGTTCCAATTCAACATCCAGGACACGCACGCCGAAGATGATCTCGATACGCGTCGTTTCCTCGTTGCCAATCGCCCACAGACCCGCGACTTCAACCAGAGACACCTCCGTGTCGGTGTCTAATTGAATGAAGTCCTGAGTGCTGCGATCAGAAACCTGCAGATTGGTCACATCGGCCAGCACCCCCCAGTTTTCGGTTGATGCTTCGAAGTGGATTTGCGCCGCGAAATCCAGGTTGTCGATAAGATCCTCAAAATCTGCTTCGACTGCTCCCTGATCGATCCTTGTGTCCAGTTCATCAATTCCCCAGATATAGGGCGCGAGGGAAAAATTCCAATCCGCGCCGTAGGCCGAAAATGTTGCAAGCAAAAGCGGTATGGCCAGGTATTTTCGCATGTAGTTTCCTTCTTAAGGTGTGCTCTGAGATGAAAGGATGAATTCCCGGCGAAGAATAACTCAACTGATTTGTCAGAAGGGAGAAACCCTGAAAATTTTCTGTAGCAGATCGTCGTAGCTACCAATGTATGATCAGAAAAATCTATTTTCATTCGAGGCGAATGCTGAAGATGCGAGCATTGAGTTTTTTTGTACTGCTCGTATCTCTGATCCTTAGCGGTTGCACCAACATCAAAACGATCGAGCTTTCTTCCACCGAGCTTCAACAGCAGACACGTAACGTCAGTGCAGGGAAAACGGCTCTTCTTGCGGGCGGTTTGAGCGCCCTGGTAATCGTCGGCGTGGTGCTCCTGTTGTCGACACTTGCATTCATGCCTTAAGCAGATGATTCATTGTCTAACCAATCAATCGAAGCGTATTCAGCCTGCCGCTACCGTGAACCCGAACGATGACACGGACATCAGCAGTTACGACAGTAGCGTCTCACCTTGGAATTCCAGGCGGGCGGAACGCCTGCGCTGTCGCCACGCCGAAAAAGTCGCAGGCAATTCAGTCATCCTCGCCACAGCATAAATCATGCGAAAGATCCTCAATCGCGATTGAACCAGCTCTGAATCTCCATTCCCCGCCAGCATCGAGACAATCGCCTGCTCCACCTGCCAGGCATTTCTGGGGTTTTTGAACAGTTTCTGCATGGCCGGTGCAGTGAAGCGATAAATAAACCACGAGAAAGCGTCGATCTTGCGTTTAACCACCCGCTGATACTCATGACACGCGGACCGGTAGTTCTTCCGATCATCAAGCCAGGCCTCAACAACGCACACAGCATGTTCGGCCCCGTTCATGGCGAGATAGACACCACTTGAATACACCGGGTCGATGAACGCACCGGCATCTCCCACCAGCGCGAAACCGGGCCCGGTCAGCTTTTTAGATCGATATGAATAATTTCCCGTGGCGCTGACCGGCGAAACTGATACAGCCTGCGCCATCCGTTCCCGGGCACCAGGGACGGTTTCGACCGTGCCGCGTAAAAACGCCTCCAACTCTGTTTTGCGTGCACGAAGATGTTCAGGCCAACAGACGGCGCCTACGCTTGTGTGCCCGTCACGCAGTGGAATCATCCAGATCCAGCCATGTTCGAACCAATAGATGCTGATGTTGCCGCTGGCGCTACCCTCACGCCCTTGAACGTTCTCAAAGTGGCCAAAGACCGCGGCACTGGCGTGCCGTGGGTTGGCCTGTCGCCAGCCACGCTTCCGAGCGAGCAAACAGTCTCGACCCGAAGCGTCAACTACAAACCCGGCACGCAGCTCTTCTGATTCACCAAGCTGTTCGAAGGCAACCATGTGATCCCGCCCCGCAGCGGTAATCGACGTTACGCGTGTCTGCTGGCGCACATCCACACCCAGTTCGATCGCCCGCTGAATCAGCAGATGATCGAATTCCGCGCGCTTCACGTGATAAGCATGAGCAGGTATCTCGCCGAGGGCATCTTTGAAAGCGAAGCTCTGAACCTTGTCTGCACTCACGGTGAAATCACCGCCTGGCTTGTAAACACCAATCGATGCGACCTGATCGAGGACGCCGAGGCGCGCAAGGATGGGCATACCGCACGGCAGCAGGGACTCACCGATGTGAAACCGCGGGTGCTGGCTCTTCTCGAACAGAACGACGGTTCTGCCTCGCATGGCCAGCAGGCAGGCGGCCGTTGAGCCAGCGGGACCACCGCCAATCACAACTACGTCAACGATTTCCGCAGACATTGGCCTCATCAGGGAATTGGGCAAGGCCTGTAATTGAAATGGATAAGAGCATCACTGACAATACCCGCTTAGTGAACGAATCAGTGGAATGATGACGCAAACACCCGAGCAGCAGGAAATCGCGCGACTGATCATCGACGTTTTGAATATTGATGACGTCGCCGCGGAAGAAATTGACCCCGATGCGATCCTGTTTGATGAGACCGGTCTCGGTCTGGACTCGATCGATGCTCTGGAAATTGCCGTCGCAATCGCCGAACAGTATGACGTCCACATATCAGCCGAAGACGAAGGTACCAAAGCCATCTTCGCAACTTTAGGCGCTTTGACCGCACACGTTGTGCAGGAATCCGACGGTCGTCTGAAGGCCCGATGACCCGATCGACCATCGTTACCCGTCCTGCACACGAACCGTTTGCACGACACAACGGCGGGATTATTACGGTGGGGCAGTTCAATGCAGACGTGCTCGCGTGTGCACAGATGCTCCCCGCAACCGCTAACATCATCAACCTGGTCGCGGATCGTTACGCTTTTACAGTGAGCTTTTTTGCAGCGCTGACGCGCGGTCAGACGAATCTGCTGCCCGCAAGTCGTGACCTCGTATCCGCGCGGTTGCTGGCCAACCAGACCGGAGACTGCAGCGTGATCGCTGACGGTGAGCCAGCCAACAGAACTACGCAATCAACAGAATGCGCGCCCGATTGCGTCCTTTCTATTTCACCCGCCGGTGCAGGGAGTGCAGCAAGTGTCGACATACCTGATGCTCAACTCGCTGCGATCGCCTATACCTCAGGCAGCACCGGGGTACCGCAACCTCACCACAAGACCTGGGGCATGCTCGCACAATGGCGCCACGTGCACTGGCGCCATCTGCCCGGTGATCAATCCACGCCACGATCCATGGTGGCCACGGTTCCCTCCTGGCATATGTATGGTCTGGAATGGGTAATGTTATTACCTACGGTGGCTCCCATCACGGTGCATCATGGCCCGGCTTTTTATCCACGGGATGTCATATCGGCGGTTGAAGAGTGCACGGGCGAAACGGTCCTGATCTCCACACCCGTCCACCTTCGCGCACTGACACGGGCAACGGCGGCACATCTGGCGGGTGTCACCGTCATATCGGCAACCGCCCCGTTAGATCCTGTTCTGGCCGAGACAATCGAGAGCCAGCTTCATGCGTCGGTGTTCGAAATATATGGTTGCTACGAAGTGGGTTCACTTGCCTGGCGGGCACCCCTTAAAGACGCCGCCTGGCGGTTTTTTGACTGTTTTGACCTGCATTTTGATCAGGGCGAAATCAGCATCGAACACCCCGCCCTGCACCACAAGGTCACCCTGGCTGACCGGTTCGAAGCACTCGGCGAGAACAAATACGGGCTGGTCGGACGAGCAAGCGATATCGTCAAGGTCGGTGGCAAGCGCGCGTCCCTTGCCAATCTGAACACCACCCTGACCAGTCTCGAGGGTGTGGTCGATGGGGTTTTTTACCAGCCGCAGGATTTTGATCTGCCTGGTGACCGACTGGCAGCGGTGGCCGTTGCACCCGGATTAACCACCCAACAGATCAGAGCGATGCTTGCCAGAAAACTCGATTCAGCATTCGTACCTCGACCCATCTACCTGGTCAGTGAGCTACCGCGCGATGCCACCAGCAAACTCAAACAGCGTAACTTCGCCCAGTTGCTTCGATCCCTTACATGACCAGCGAGCGATACAGCTGGCAGACCCGGCCGGAAGCTGGCACCCGGGCTGCAATCGGCTTTATGGTCTGGATAGCGCGGCATCTCGGCCGTCGCGTGCTGCACTGGTTGTTAGCCCCGGCGGTGGTCTACTTCTACTTTGTGAGGACCCCTGAGCGGCGGGCATCCTATGCCTATCTCACACGGGTCTTTGCCCGCCCTGCACGCACCAGCGAAGTGCTGCGTCATTTTTTCAGTTTCGCCCGGGTCACAGCAGACCGGTTTTATTTTCTGGCTGGGCAGCAACACAAAATCCC
>JAQBYL010000233.1 GCA_027622495.1 Pseudomonadota bacterium | reverse complement strand
CTCAGGCGAATGAGTCGCGGGTTATGAATGTCATCGGCGACGTCTCAGGGCACACCTGTATTCTGGTGGACGACATTGTCGATACTGCCGGAACGCTCTGCACGGCGGCACAGGCTCTCAAAGACGAAGGCGCAATCAAAGTCGTGGCCTATATCACCCACGCGGTGTTCTCAGGCCCGGCAATCAGTCGGATCAATGAATCAGCAATCGACGAAATGGTGGTAACAGACACCATCCCGCTGTCAGATGAAGCCTTTGCCTGTGAAAAAATCAAACAGTTAAGTATCGATCGCCTGCTCGCCGAATCTATCCGGCGGGTGAGTAACGAAGAGTCCATCAGCGCAATGTTTCGCTGAAGGGCTCGCATATGCCGGTCTACTTGGTCGCGATGAGACCGGATAGTTCAACTACAACAGGAGACACACTGTGTCTGACAAAATTCAAGTAAACGCCGAGGTCCGCACGGCTATAGGGAGGGGTGCGAGCCGCCGCCTGAGACGTGATGGCACTAAAGTTCCAGGCATTATTTATGGTGGTGAACGCGCCCCCGAAAACCTGGTCATGAACAGCTTTGCGCTAGCTAAATCACTGGAACAGGAAGCGTTTTTTTCCCAGGTTCTGAACGTCGTCGTTGATGGCAAGCCCCAGCAGGCAGTCGTGCGCGACATCCAGCGCAATCCTGCCAACGAGCGGGTCATACATATCGACTTTCTGCGGATCAGAGCCGACAGGCCCATCCATGTATACATTCCCATACACTTCCTGAACGAAGACAGTTGCAAGGGCGTTCGTCTGGGCGGCGGGATCATCGCACGCACCTTGAACGAAGTGGAAGTCAGCTGTTTGCCTGGTGATCTGCCCGAGTTCATCGAAATCGATCTTCAGAATCTGGACCTCAACGAGTCCATTCACTTGAGCGATCTCAGACTTCCTCAGGGTGTCGAGATTCTGGAGCTGACCCACGGCGAGGATCACGATCAGACGGTTGTCGTCTGTAATCCGCCACGTCTGGAAGGTGAAGCACAAAAAGAGGACGCAGACGAAACCACCGATGAAGCAGACGAGGGGTCCGGGAAGGGCGAATCCGAGGAAGCTTCCGACGAAGACTGATCTTGGCTGAGATCAGATTGATTGTGGGCCTGGGGAACCCGGGTCCACAATACGCTGCTACCCGGCACAACGTTGGCGCGGAACTGGTCAGAGGGCTTGCCCACCGGTACAAAATCAGTCTCAGCGCAGACCGGGCCTTCAAAGGTCGCATCGGGCGCGGCGAAATCTGTGGTATCGATGTGCGTCTGCTGTTGCCGGACACCTATATGAATTTAAGTGGCCAGTCGGTGAGTGCTGTGGCGCAATTTTACAAACTGCCGGTTGAGTCGATACTGATCGCCTACGACGAGCTGGCGTTTGAACCCGGGCAGATCAGGCTCAAAACCGGTGGCGGAGCGAATGGGCACAATGGGGTTGCCAGTGTGATCGATGGTCTGGCAAACGATCGTGGCTTCCACCGTTTGAGAATTGGTGTGGGGCATCCGGGCGACAAAGAGCTGGTGATGGCCTACCTGACCGGTGTTCGAATCCCGGCGAAAGAGCGCGAAATGATCGAGGCCACCTTTGACCTTGATGAAGTGGTGCTGGACCACCTGCTGCACGGTCGAATGCAGAAGGCGATGACGGCGCTGCACAGTCCTCCCCCCATCAGCGAGGAAACCTAAGTGGGATTCAAATGCGGCATCGTCGGTATGCCCAACGTAGGCAAGTCGACACTCTTCAACGCACTGACAAAAGCGGGTATCGACGCAGAGAACTTTCCGTTCTGTACCATTGATCCCAACACCGGTGTGGTGCCGGTCACCGATCCCAGACTGGATCGGATCGCCGGGCTGGTTAAACCGCAGAAAATCATACCGACCACCATGGAATTCGTCGACATAGCCGGTCTGGTCGAAGGCGCATCCAAGGGCGAGGGCCTCGGCAATAAGTTTCTTGCTCACATTCGTGAAACCCACGCCATTGCTCACGTGATCCGCTGCTTTGACGACCCCAATGTGGTGCACGTGAATGGCAAGGTGTCGCCCATCGATGACATCGAAGTGATTGACACGGAACTTGCCCTGGCCGACCTCGAAACCCTCGACAAGGTGTATGAACGCAACCGCCGTGTGGCCAACTCGGGCGACAAACAAGCCATACGTATGCTCGCGCTTCTGTCATCGGTTCGCGAAAATCTGAACAAGGGTATTCCGGCCAGAGTGATGGATTTGTCGCAGACTGATCTGCATGACTTGCGCGACTTGCATTTGTTGACCGTCAAACCGGTGCTGTATATTGCCAACGTTGATGAAGAAGGTTTTCACAACAATCCGTACCTCGACCAGGTGCGGGAACGATCGGAAGCCGACGGTGCCGAACTGGTAGTGATCTGTAACAAGATCGAAGCTGAGATCGCAGAGCTCGAAGACGAAGAACGGGCTGAATTTCTGGAAGATCTTGGTATCGAAGAGCCTGGTCTTAACAGAGTAATCAGGGCTGGTTACAAACTGCTTGGTCTGCATCACTATTTCACGGCAGGTCCGAAAGAGGTTCGGGCGTGGACCATCCCTGTGAATGCCAGGGCTCCGCAGGCTGCAGCGGTAATCCACAGTGATTTCGAAAAAGGGTTTATACGCGCGGAAGTGATCGGCTATCAGGACTTTATCGATTGCGGCGGTGAACAGGGTGCAAAGGATGCCGGCAAGTGGCGGCTGGAAGGTAAGGAATACCTGGTAAAGGATGGTGATGTCGTGCACTTCAGGTTCAACGTTTAGGACCTTCCCCAGATGGCTTGTTGCTGTTGGCCTGTTTTACTGCTGTGTGTTTGCACAGGCAGCAGAAGTCGAATTTGAACAATGTACGCGCGGTCTCAAAGATCGCGCGCTTGCCAGCGGCATATCCGAACCGACTGTGACCCTCGCATTTGCGGACGTCCAGCGGTTAGAGCGTGTCATCAATCTGGATCGCAGCCAGCCTGAATTTACCATTACCTTCGCCGACTACTATTCACGCCGTGTGACTTCCTCAATGATCGCCAACGGGCGCGATCTGCTCCGACAGAAACGCCAGCTGCTGGATGTGGTTACGGCAGCCACAGGAGTTCCTGGTCACTACATCGTTGCGTTCTGGGGCCTAGAAACCCGCTTTGGCGGCTATCTGGGAAAAGTCCCGGTGATGGATGCGCTGGTGACCCTCGCGTGTGACGGCCGGCGAACCGACTACTTTGGGGGTGAACTGATAGCGGTTCTCACCCTGGTGGACAATGGCGATGTGAACACCGACGAACTGGTCGGATCCTGGGCCGGTGCAGTGGGGCAGATGCAGTTCATGCCCAGCGCCTATCTTGAACATGCGGTCGATGGTGACGGTGATGGCGCCCGAAACCTGTGGCGAAGTGTGGCAGACGCCATGTTTTCCGCCGGTGAATTTCTCAGCCATCTGGGTTGGCAGAAAGGCTATCGCTGGGGCAGGGAGGTTCTGCTGCCAGCAGATTTTGAATACCTGAACGGCAGTTCAGATGAATCGCGCAGCGTGTCTGAGTGGGCCGGGCTGGGTGTTATGAATGCCAATGGCGAGCCGCTGATGCAGGCTTCCATCGCAGGACGTCTGCTTCTACCGGGTGGCCGAAACGGCCCGGTATTTCTGATCTACGATAACTTTGACGTGATCATGGGTTGGAACCGGGCAGAGTTCTATGCTCTGTCTGTTGGCCTCTTTGCCGATCAGATTGCTGGTTCACCGGGTCTGGTGAGACCTCCGCTGCAGGCTGAACCACTAACACGTGGAACATTGCAGGCAGTTCAAACACGATTGGATGAGATGGGTTTTGATGCGGGCAAGCCTGATGGCCTGATGGGGCCGAACACGCGGCGGGCGATCGGCCAGTTCCAGAAGCGCAGTGGGCTGATTGCCGATGGCTACCCGGATGCAGCTACGCTGGCAGCCCTGGAAATATCAGCAGACAGTTGATACGTTTTTGATCCACTAGTCCTGAACCACCCACAGATGGCTGTACCAGCGGGATACACCCGGGCTGTGCTGCGCTGTGCAGGTGGTTTTACTTCGCCCGGGCTTTAACGCCATCGGCGTCGGGACGCTGACAACCCCATCGTCTGACCGTTCAACCGTGGCAGCTTGCCCGTTTACAAAACAACTCAGCGGACCGGTGTTGGCGGTGAGCCTGAAACGCAGATCCGGCTGCGAACCCACCGTGACCACACGGACCGGGTCGATGAGACTCAATGGCAGCGGTAGAGCGTTTATCCGGAGCCTGAATGCATCATCACTGTCATAACCGGTTGCGATGGGAAACCGCGGTGCGGATGTTGATCTGTCACCGGCGTAGTAAACTCCCGACTGCTGACCAACTGCATTGAACTCAAGCGACGCAACAACTGCTTCAGATGCTGCGTCGTACTCACCGTAGGGATAGGCATACACCGTGGGTGTAACACCGATGTGTTCTATGATCAGCGCTTGAGCTTTTTCTATGTTGGCGCGAAACCGCTGCAGACGCTGATGATCGCTTTCGCCAGGTTGTGCTTGAAGTGCGTAGTCATGTTTATGACCATGATTGCCAATCTCGACACCCGAGCGTGCCATGCTCTTGAGCTCTGCCCAATTCATGTAGGGTTTATGGCCGAGATCGATGGACTCCGTCGAAACAAACACGCTGAATGGCCACTTGCGTTGCTCAAGCTTTGGCCACGCGGTTCGGTAAACTGATTCATAGGCATCATCAAAGGTGATAGCGATGGCTTTTTCCGGTAGATCCTTACCGTTGCGGATTGCGCTGAAGATCTGCTCCAGACCGATGACGTTGAAGCCACCAGATTCAAGTATTTCCAGATGTCGATCGAATCGCTCAGGTGTAACACTGGTTGAGGCGGGTGTGGTGGCGTCGACGTGGTGATAGATCAGTATGACCGCGTGTTGCTGCGCCCGGAGGAACCCGCCGGTTAGCATCAGTAAAGCAGCGAGTGCTAGTTTCGACATGACCGAAATACTAGCAGATATGCAGCATGTCTGAGTTGCAGCAATCAGCGCAGTGAGACAGGATGCAGCCATAACTACAGGAGCGGCGTGAATGAGCGATCTTCCCCAATCCGTTTCGGGCAACCGGATAGATCAGACCCTGGCTGGCGAGAGTCGGTTGGAGATCGGCGAAGTGATATCGGAAGCATGGCAGCTGACCTCCGGGGTCAAGCTGCTGTTGTTCGGCGGCTGGATCGTGTTTGTGCTGGCATCCATGATCATCGTCTCGGTGCTCGCCACAGTTTTTGGCCTGGACTATCTGCAGGGTGGCGGTAGCCAGATAACACAACTCATCGCAACTATTCTTCTGTATCCATTTCTGACCGGCGTGCTGATGATTGGCCTCAAGCACAGTGTCGGAATGCCAGTCAGCGCCAACGAGTTCCTCGCGCACTATGGCAGCATTCTCACCATTGCTGCGGTCGGTGTGTTGCAGTCTCTGGCGATCGGTGTCGGAATGGTTCTCTTGATTCTTCCCGGGCTGTACCTGTCGGTGGCGCTGTCGCTGGCCATTCCGCTGCACGTCGAGAAGCAGTTGGGGATAATCGACTCGCTGGTCACCTCTCTCAAGCTGATCAACAAGCACTTTCTCACTGTGTTACTGCTGCTGATTCTGGCAGCCGTGGTCCTGATGGCAAGCATTGTCACGATCATCGGCCTGATCTGGTCCATACCGTGGATGATCATGGTTTTTTCCATTATTTACCGGCAGCTTGCCGGGATTGAATTCGCAGATCGCCCCCAGGGATGACAGCAAGCGCTAACCGGTACGTGGTTGGGCTGATATTGGCAGGGATCGTGTTCGCGGGGGTTGGAGCGTGGTTTGCTACTTCGAGCTCGTTTCCAGATTTTGCCAGCCTCGAAGCTGGCTCCGAACGGAAAGCCGCGTTTCTCGATTATCTCAGGCCGATCGTCGAAGCAGAGAACGCAGTCATCGGGGAAGATCGCCAACGGCTGCAGTCGATTTTGCGCGATGGACCCGGATGGTTTGATCAGAGATGGTTGAATGATCTGGCAACGCGTTACAGCGTCGAACCTGACGATGTCGACACGCTGCAGCTAAGGGTCGACACCGTCCCCGTATCACTGGCACTCGCCCAGGCTGCCAAAGAGTCGGGTTGGGGCAGTTCGCGCTTTGCCACCGAGGTTTTCAATCTGTATGGCGAACGCTGCTTCAATCCCGGATGTGGCGTCGTACCGCGAAAGCGCCGCCCCGGAGCCGAATGGGAGGTTGCCTCGTTTCCCTCGCCACAAGCCTCGGTCAGAAGCTATTTTTACAACATCAACACCCACGATCGGTATCGGAACCTGCGCCTGAAACGGGCCAGACTCAGAGCGACCAAGGCAAAGCCCTCCGGATTCGAGCTGGCGTCGGGTTTGCAGGCCTACTCAACCCGCGGGCAGGCCTATGTGGAAGACATACGTGGGCTGATCCGGAGCAACAAGCTTGAGTGAGATTGACAAGCGGCGGGGCTGTTTGGATAATCCCGCCCCCCTTGGGGTGTCGAGTCGATAATGTCGCAATGGCTACGTAGCTCAGCTGGTTAGAGCACAGCATTCATAATGCTGGGGTCGGTGGTTCAAGTCCAC
>JAQBYL010000232.1 GCA_027622495.1 Pseudomonadota bacterium | reverse complement strand
GATCAGGAGTTGGATGAAGTTGCTGGTGATGAAAGCATGATCGAGTTTGCCCGCCGTCGTGTTCAGGTCCCGGAACAGACGGTACGGCAGACGCTGATCACAGCCGGGTTTGCCTACAACGAACACAGCAAGCGCGTGTTTGAGATGAGCGGTGGAGAGCGGGCGCGGTTGCTGTTTGTGGTTCTGGGGCTGAATCGGCCTAACTTTCTGATCCTCGATGAGCCGACGAATCACATCGACATTGCGGGTAAGGAGCAACTTGAAACACAGCTTCTGGAAAGTGGCGCCACGCTTCTGATCACTTCTCATGACCGGGCGTTCCTGAGCGTGATCGCAAATCGATTTCTGATGATCGACACCGGTCGACTGGTCGAGATAGCCGAACTCGAGGTCTTCCTCGACCGCCTGACCGGGGCGGTGCAGGCGAACTCTTCAGCATCGGTGTCGAAATCGGTTATCCAGACGCAGGCACCTGAGACGGATCAGAGAACGGAACACTCAAATCCGGAAACTGAAACCCTGCGCCGCATTGTCGATCTTGAAGCAAAACTGGCGGCTGATCTGAAACGCAAACCCAAGTTTCAGAAATCCCTTCTGCAGGCGCAGTGGCGCGAAGAGATTGATGAGCTGTATCAAAAGCTTGAGGGGTGAAACCCCCTCTGTGCGGATGGACCCCTAAACGTCCTTGAGATGCTCCCAATCCACATAGCGCCGCTTGCCGTGTGCTCTGATCATCGTTCGCTTGATGTCTGGATAGTGAACAACCTCTTCAGGATTGTTTTCACCCCCGACCAGGTAGACCAGATTCGCACTTGACGTGTTGCGCATCGAGTGTGCAGGTGACGGCGTTGGAAAACCCATGAAGTCCCCGGCTGTGACGGTGAAAACGGCGTCGCCGATCCGAGCCTCGCCTTCACCTTCTAACACGTAGATGAACTCTTCGTCGCTGTCGTGATAGTGATGCTGTGTGGTTTCGAAACCAGGTTCGACAGTGATCAGGTGGATACCGATACGCTGCATGCCGACTCTTTCACCCAGGGTTCGTGTCAGACGAACTGCGTTGTCATTAAACTGATGCTGACGCCTGAACGGCTCGATGGCATCGATTTCAGAAGCAGACAGGTGAAAGGGTGAATGTCTGCTCATTGCAGGATCTTCCTCAATGCGTCACACAACTGCTGGTTTTGATCTGCAGTGCCGACGGTGATGCGCAACTTGTCATCCAGGCGCGGCGCATTGAAAAAGCGCACCAGTATGTTGCTCTCTTTCAGGGCCTGATAGGTCTGCGCCGCACTGAAATTTGAACCTGCGGGTATCTGCGCGAGCACGAAGTTGCTTTGTGAAGGCGGGCAGTGCAAACCAAGCGCCGTGAGCTCAACCACCAGTTTCTCTCTGTCCTGACGGACCCTGTCCCAGGTACTTCGAGCATATGTCTGATCTGCAAATGCTGCGCTCCCCAGTATCTGGGTCAGAGTGTCGACGTTGTAGCTGTCGCGGGTTTTGTTGATCAGAGGGTCGATCAACTCGGCTGAACCCATGAGGTAGCCCAGACGTAGGCCGGCCAGACCGTACCCCTTGGAAAACGATCGCAGGATCAGCAGGTTGTCACACCGTTCAAGCAGGCGGGTTGAATCGTGACCAAGCTCCGGATCAACAAAATCAACATAGGCCTCATCCAGAAGCAGAACCCCGTTCAGGGCATTTGCGATAGTCTCGATCTGGGGAAGCGCCACCAGGGTGCCGGAAGGTGCATGGGGATTGACGATGCAGCTGAGATCAACTCCGTCTTCGTTCATGCGGGCGGCATAGTCGTCGGGTATAGACCAGTCGTACTTGAGTCTGACGCTGGAAATACTTGCATCATGTATATCTGCAAGCACCGGGTAAAGCGAATAACTTGGATCGGTATAACCAATCGCTGCAGCCGGTTCGACAAATGTTGTGATCGCCAGCCGTAGCGCCTCATCGCCACCGTTGGTGAGCAGTATCTGCTCGCGTTTCAAACCATGTTGCGCTGCAATCAGGTCGCGCAGTGAATTGGCAGTCGGCGGTGGATATACACGCAGTCTGCTGACGTCAACTTTCAGCAGAGCCTGTTGCACAGCCGGGCTGGGCGGGTAAGGGTTTTCGTTGGTGTTCAGCTTGACGACGAAGGGGTCATCCGGTTGCTCACCAAAACTGTAGCCCTGCATGCGGGCGATGTTGGATCGTTCAAAACGGCTCATTGCGCTGCCTCATCCTGCGGCACTTCAGGTTCTTCAATCGGTGGTCCGAGCAGGATAGCGAGCCACAAGGTGTCGGGGTGTGCTTCAAATGCGAGTTTTGCCGTCATTGTGAGCGGTACCGATAAAATCATGCCGACTGGACCTAACACCCAGCCCCAGAACACCAGAGACAGAAACACCACCAGGGTAGAAAGACCCAGACCGCGCCCCATGAAACGCGGCTCCACTGCATTGCCCATGATGAGATTGACAGCCAGGTAGCCGATCACGGTAAACAAAGCGGTCAACGGACCGAGCTGAATCAGGGCAACCAGGACCGCTGGAACTGCGGCGATGATTGAGCCGATGGTCGGTACGAAGTTCAATAGGAACGCAAGCAATCCCCACAGGATCGGAAAATCAACACCCAGGAACATCAGGTACAAACTGACGACCACCCCGGTCACTACACTCACGCTGGTCTTGAGCACGATGTAGCGATTCATGTTGACTGCGAATTGCGAGAAGTGTGGCAGCTGACCATCCGGCTCATTGAGAATGTGTCGGAGTTTTTTTGGAAACGACGCCGCTTCGCCCAGAATAAAAATCACTGTCAGCAGGATCAGCAAACCGTTGCTGAGCGCATTACCGAGACCGCGAAGAGTGGATCCCGCCATGGTCAGGGCCGTTCCGGGATTGATCAAAGAAACGAGGTCACCGGGGATCGGGATATTGTAGCGGGCAAGGAGCGCAATCGAATCGTTCATGAGTGTTGTCAGCCGCTCCTGGTAGAACGGCACCTTTTCGGTAAACGCTCCGCCCGACTGCACAACCAGCGCACCCAGACCCACGAGCGCAATCAGGATGCCGACCATCACAATCGATATTGCCAGGGCGCCAGGAACACCGCGATTTTCAAGCCACACTGTCGGTGACAGCGCTATGGTTGCAATAAACACCGAGAGCAGAAACGGCACCATCAGGTCCACGGATGCCTTGATCCCTGCCACAACAACAACGAATGCGGCAGTAATCAGGATGACCCGGGCAGATGAGCCAAGATTTGAATCACTCACATCCATTGTCTACAGGTCGGTCACGCGATGGTTCGCCGGTGGGTCAGGCTCGGCAGTTCGCGGCGAACTCTCGCGACTTCGCCGGGATCGATATCGGCGATTGCTAACCCGTCACCGTCTGAAACTTCGGCAATAACCGTACCCCATGGATCGATAATCACGCTGTGACCAAATGAGCGCCGGGTTGCCGAATGGCTGCCATGCTGTGCCGGTGCCAGCACATAACACTGGCATTCGATCGCGCGTGCGCGAAGCAGCGTATGCCAGTGGGCCTTTCCGGTGGTCGCGGTGAAGGCGGATGGTACGGTTACGGCGATCGCACCCAGGTCGACCAACTGTTGATACAGGTAGGGAAAACGAACGTCATAGCAGATGCTCAAACCGAGGGACCCGAATGGCAGCTGTGTAACCACGACATCACCACCCGGTTCGGTTTTACGCGATTCATAGAGTTCAGTGCCATCTGCAAGGCATACATCAAACAGGTGAATCTTGCGATAGGTCGCTGCAATTGCGCCGTCCGGTGTCAAATGAATGCAGGTGTTAAAGCTTCTTCCTTCACTGGCTTTTTCGTGAAAACCGCCAAGGATCAGGTGGGCGTCAGTTTCGCGCGCGAGATTCTGCATTCTGCTTAAGATCGGACCCTGCTGATCGAGGGTTTCCAGAATCAGTTGTTTGTCCTGGTCACGGCCGAGAAACGCGAACGCTTCAGGCAGAAAAATCGCCTGGGCATTCTGTGCTGCGGCGTCTTTAGCCAGCCGCTCCGCGCACGAAAGGTTCGCTTCCACATCACTGGTGGCGCACAGCTGCAGCATCGCTACGCGGGTGATGTTACCCATGGTTAGTAATCCGGTTGCTTGCAGTCCACGGGTTTGCCGAGAAAGTTCTCAATCGGTGGCAGATTGAAAGCATCATCTTCAGATACGAAGCTGATCGATTTGCCTTCAGTACCGGCCCGTCCGGTGCGGCCAATGCGGTGAACGTAGTCTTCCGGATCTTCCGGAAGGTCAAAGTTGACCACGTGAGTGATGTCGTCGACGTGGATGCCTCTGCCGGCAACGTCGGTGGCCACCACGTATTTAAGGCTGCCTTCTTTGAAGCTGTTTAGCGTGCTCAGGCGTTTGCGCTGGGGAACATCTCCAGCAAGTGCTTCGCACACAATGCCATGCTGGTTCAGGTACTTTGTGAGTTGGTGCGTCTGATCGCGTCTATTGGTGAATATCAGAACCCGCCCGGTTTCGGCCTTCTTCAGAAAGCCAGCCAGCACGGTGGATTTACGATCAGCACTGACCAGCCAGAAAGACTGTTCAACGGTGTCTGTGACGACGTTTTCCGGGGTGATGGATATGTGTTCCGGGTCGAGCGTCCAGGACTTTGCCAGCCGCATCACGTCATCGTTAAACGTCGCGCTGAAAAACAGCGTTTGTCGTTTGCTCTTGTGCGGCGTCTTGTAAACAATTCGACGCACGTCCGGGATGAAGCCCATATCCAGCATGCGATCAGCTTCGTCGATCACCAGCGTTTCAACCCGACCCAGATCGATTTCGCGTCGATTCACAAAGTCGATCAGGCGGCCGGGTGTTGCCACAAGGATGTCGATGGGCCTTTTGTTGAGCTTGTCGCGCTGTTTCTGAAAGTCCATGCCGCCGACTACGCACATCAGGCGCTCATCCATGTACTTGGCCAGTTCTTTGCCATCGGCTTCGATCTGCAGGGCAAGCTCTCTGGTGGGAGCAAGGATCAGTGCTCTGGGTGTGCCATTGGGCGGCGTCTCCTGAAGCGGGTTTTCCCACATGTGGGTGAGCATGGTGATCAGAAACGCCGCTGTCTTGCCGGTCCCGGTCTGGGCCTGCCCGGTGATGTCGTAATCGGCGAGCCCGTAGGGCAGCGATACGCTCTGGATCGGTGTACAGAATTCAAAACCCAGTTCGCTGATCGCTTTCAACAGCGGTTCAGGCAGGGCGAAGTCCTCAAAACCATTGAGTTCCACATCGGCAGATTCTGTTGCCTCCTGGGTAGTTTCGGGCGCATCTGTCTGTGCCTCGACCCTATCGTCAATCGGATCTGTCACGCGGTTTGATCCTTGAGTAGTTTCCGAACGCTTGTCAGTTTGACGCAGAGCACTAGTACCTCCATTGCGGTGGTGATTTCTTCGGTTGTTGCGAACGTGGGTGCGATACGGATATTGCTGTCCATAGGATCTTTGCCGCCGGGGAAAGTAGCGCCCGCCGGGGTTAAGGTCAGGCCGGTGGTTTTTGCCAGCCGGACGGTTTCTGCCGCGGTGCCTGGCAGGACGTCCAGCGACACAAAGTAGCCACCCTTCGGGCGGGTCCAGGTGGCAATGCCGAGCGGGGCCAGTTCGGTTTGGAGAATCTGATCGACAATATCGAACTTGGGTTTGAGTATTTCGGCGTGACGCAACATGTGCTGATCAAGTCGACCGGCCAGAAAGCGTGAGTGACGCAGCTGATTGACCTTGTCGGGACCGACCATCATTACCGACAGCGCTTTCTCGATGGCGTTGAGAAAGTTTTCTGATCCACCCACAAAACTGACACCGCCACCCGAGAAGGTGATTTTGGAGGTGCTGGCGAACAAAGCGATGTGGTCCTGTGTACCGGCGGTCTTCGAAAGGCTAAGAATATCGGCCAGCGTCTCGGCAGGATAAACAAAGTCATGCACGCCGTACTCATTGTCCCAGAACACCAGAAAATCATCTGCCGCGGCGTGAGCAGGCAGTTTGGCGCAGCGCTCGACGGTCTCGTTGCTGTACACGCAGCCGGTGGGATTGGAATATTTGGGGACGCACCAGATGCCCTTGATCGAGGGGTCGGCAGCGACCAGCGCCTCAACTTCGTCCATGTCGGGGCCGTGCTCGTTCATCTGAACATTGATCATGCCGATCCCGAGCGCATCGCACAGCGTGAAGTGGCGATCGTAACCAGGCACCGGTGTCAGCACTTTCACTTTGGCGGTTGTGCTCCAGCGGCGATCATCGCCCCAGACACCCTGCGACATGGCCGTGCTGGTGACCAGGTGCATCAGAAAGAGGCTGGAGTTGCCCCCCGCGATGACGTTGGCGGCCGGAATACCGAGCAGTTGCCCACCTAGATCACGTGCTTCATCGATGCCGCGCAGGTTGCCGTAGTTCCGCGTATCGATGCCGCTGGCGGATTTGTAGTTGTCGTTGAGTTGCTGCTCGAGGCCATGGCTCAGATCGAGTTGCGCGGGTGCTGGCTTTCCACGACTTAAGTCCAGGGCCAGACGATTGGCGCTGTACAGCGATAGTTCTCGATCCAGAGTGGTTTCCCTGGCCCGTAACTCCGGCCCTTTGAGGTCTGGAAGTCTGGTCATGCCTTCAGTCCCAGGCTCTCAGTGGCGCCGATCATCAGGTTCAGATTCTGCACGGCGGCGCCGGAAGCGCCCTTCCCCAGGTTGTCGTAGCG
>JAQBYL010000231.1 GCA_027622495.1 Pseudomonadota bacterium | reverse complement strand
CAACACCTCACCATCAATCGCTTCCCAGTTGAAGCGGAACATGAAGTCCAGACCCTGCGCAAAACCTCCGGAATTGAAGCCGTAACCAAGCAGAATCAGCAGCAGCACAAACAACATGGGCATGAACCACTTGATCGCCGTTTCGAGCCCTCTGATCACACCTTTGCCGACGATATAGACAGTCGCCACCATAAACACGGTCTGCCACATCAGCATCCGCCAGGGATCTGCCAGAAAGTCGTTGAACGATTTGTTAGCAAACTCAGCCGTTGCCCCGTCAAGGGCACCACTGGCCATCTGCCAGATATAGTGCAGCGCCCATCCTGCGATGACGCCGTAGTAAGACAGAATCAGAAAACCGGCCAGCACACCCATCCAGCCCACCAGCACCCAGGCTGAATGGCGATGATGCCGCTGCGTCAGAGCGCGCATGGTGTTAATCGGGCTCTGGCGGCCTTCACGCCCGATCAGCACTTCAGCGATCATGATTGGTATGCCGACCAGGGCGACACAACCGAGATACACAAGCACAAACGCCCCACCGCCATTTTCACCGGTGATATAGGGGAACTTCCAGATATTGCCAAGACCTACAGCAGATCCAGCTGCTGCCAGCACAAACAACCACCGACTGGACCACATACCGTGCCGGGATTCGGTGACTTCCACCATACAAGACCTTGTTTGATACGCCTGGGCGCGCATTTTGGCCCAAGGCCGTAACCGTCACAACTTGTATACGCACTTGAGAAAAAAGCCCGGGCAAGATCCGCACGGAACCCTATAATGCCCGGCACCATGAGCCAGCCGAATAAAAAGAACCTGTCGAATCTGATTGCACGCAATAAAAAGGCGCAATTTGATTATGCGCTGGAAGACAGATATGAAGCCGGTCTCGTCTTACAAGGTTGGGAAGTCAAGGCAATCCGAGCAGGTAAGGCGAGTCTGATCGACAGCTATGTTCTGCTGCGTAACGGCGAAGCCTGGCTCCTTGGCGCCAACATCAGCCCACTGACGAGCGCATCCACTCATGTTGTCGCTGACCCGCAGCGAACCCGCAAACTGTTGCTCCACACCCGCGAGATTGCGCGCCTGTTCGCGGTTGTTCAGCAGAAAGGCTACACGGTGGTTGCCACCTCCATGTTCTGGAAAGGCAACAAGGTCAAAGTGGAAATTGCCCTTGCCAAGGGTAAGCAGCAGCACGACAAGCGGGCAACTCAGCGTGACAAGGACTGGGCGCGGCAGAAGCAGCGATTAATCAAAGAACACGTGCGTTAGGAAAACGCTTTCGTGCGTTAGGAAAACGCTTTCGTGCGTTAGGAAAACGCTTTCGCGCGTTAGTGCGTCAGATTGCGTTGGCTCTGCGCCAGGCAATCATCTCGAGCGCCGCGGCAGCCGCTTCATTACCTTTATTGAATTCGTTATCCGCAGCACGGGCCTGCGCATCCTCGATTTTAAACACCGGCAATATCTCAACGATCACTGGTTTACGGTAAGTCTGCATCACCTGCCCCAACCCACGCATACACTCTTGCGTGATCATTTCGAAATGCAGTGTCTCCCCTTTGACAATAACGCCAAAGCAGATGATCGCTTCGATGCTCGAATCGCTGGCAAACAGATCGGCAGCGGCGAGAGGCATTTCCAGCGAGCCTGGTAGTTGATGCACATCAATTTTCGTGTAGCCCTTGCTGCGAAGGACCGACACGCAGGTATCGGTGAGATTGCCGACAATCTCCGGATACCACTTTGATGTAAGGATCGCGATCCGGCCGGGATTTTTAATGATGGGTAAACTGGCAAGGTCTACGGCTATCTGAGACATATACCCTCAAACATCAGGGGCGCTGAAATATCAGCGACGTATTAATACCACCGAACGCGAAGTTGTTGCTCATGACCATTGCGGTATCGATCTCGCGACACTCATCCACAATGTAATCAAGATCACCGCAGGCGGGGTCGACATTGTTCAGGTTGATCGTCGGGTGATACCAGCCTTCGCGCAGCATGTTCACGGTAACCCACGCTTCGAGCGCTCCGCACGCGCCCAGTGTGTGACCGGTGAAACTCTTGAGCGAACTGATCGGTACACGACCGAGCAGCCCGGCGGTGGCATGGCTCTCAGCAATGTCCCCTCGATCCGTAGCAGTACCATGTGCGCTCACATAGCCGATCTGCCTCGGATCAACGTTCCGATCTTTCACTGCCAGTTCCATGGCGATACGCATGGTATCTTTGTTCGGCTGGGTAACGTGGCTGCCGTCGGAGTTGGTACCAAAACCGACGATCTCTGCATGGATGTTTGCACCACGGGCAAGGGCGTGGTCGCGCTCCTCTAAAATGAACGTTGCGGCACCTTCACCAACCACCAGGCCATCACGGTCGATATCGAACGGTTTTGGTGTAGCGTGAGGTCGGTCGTTCATGGTACTGGTGGCAAACAAAGTATCAAACACAGCTGCCTCGGTTGCGCTCAGTTCTTCTGCGCCACCAGCAACCATCGCGGTCTGCAGACCATCGCGAACTGCCTCGTAGGCGTAGCCGATACCATGGCTGCCGGATGTGCAGGCACTCGACGTGGTCAGAATTCTGCCGCGCAGCTTGAAGAAAATTCCCAGGTTTACCGCAGTGGTGTGACCCATCATGCGCAGATAGGTGTTCGCGTTGATCCCGCTGGTGCTGTGGGTATTCACCATTGAGAGAAAATCGGCGATGGCGTCCGGACTGCCAGTTGACGAACCATAAGCAACACCGACCTCGCCACTGGACAGGAAAGGATCGTCCAGCAGACCCGCGTCGATGAGGGCCAGTTCACTGGCCCGGGTTGCCATCAGCGCAACTCTGCCCATCGATCGAACCTCTTTACGGGTGTAGTGGGCAGGTTTTTCAAAACCCGGGATCGGCCCGCCGAGGCGCGTTAACAAACCATCAAAGACATCCCATTCTTCGATATAACGGATACCGGAGCAGCCGGCTTTCAGGCTTGCAGCAACGCTCGGCCAGTCGCATCCGATCGGTGACAGGCCGGCCATACCGGTGATGACAACACGTCGCATCAGGCCATACCTCCGTTGACTGAAATTACCTGACGGGTTATGTATGCGCTGTCGGGCGACATCAGAAAACTCACCACACCAGCGACATCATCAGGCGTTCCAAGCCGCCGCAGCGGAATTGTTTCCATAATCCTGTCAATCGGAGCATCCGCGACCATGTCAGTTTCAATCAATCCTGGCGCAACACAATTTACCGTGATATTCCGTTTGGCGAGTTCCACGGCCAGGGATTTGGTGGCGCCAATGATACCCGCCTTTGCGGCGGCATAGTTGGTTTGACCACGATTACCCGTGACACCTGAAATCGATGAAAGAGTCACGATCCGCCCGGGTTGACGGCGGCGGACCATCGGCATGGTCAGCGGTTGAAGAACGTTGTAGAACGCATCGAGGTTAGTGTGAACCACGTGGTCCCATTGCGCAGCACTCATCGCCGGGAACGCGGCATCTGCAGTCACACCGGCATTGCATACCACGCCGTAGTAGGTGCCGTGCTCCGCTATGTCTGCTTCGAGGTTTACCCGGCAGGCATCACGATCACCCACATCAAACTGCAGCACCCGCGAAGTGCAGCCGAGCTGCTGGATCTGATCGCAGACGTCCTGCGCCTGCCCGCGAGCGCTGATGCAGTGCACAACAACATTGAAACCGTCCCGCGCAAGACGTAAGGCAACCGCCCGACCGATGCCACGGGATGAACCTGTCACCAGGACGCTTTTGCCCCTGTTTGCCGACACTCCCTCTCCTCCTGTGTGGTCTTGTTTGTTCGGTCTTACGAACGGTTACGTTCTGGGCCAGAGCGTGCCGGGCGATGCGCAGTACCTGCAGCTAACGGGCCAGGTTGCGGACCTCTTCCAGATCCGAAACGGTCAGGACGGTCAGCCGTGCTGTCTGCATAACGGCCCCAGCATTGATCGTGCAGTCAAACACGCCAATCCCTTCATCTGTCTGCATAACAAGATCCGCAGAAATCTGCAAATACGTACCGGCCGCAAACGTCGCATGTGCGGAGTGAAAATCCCGTGCCCCCAGAATCAGACCTGTGCGGATCGGTTGTTGAGTGACACAACAGAAGTAGCCGTCCCATGCCGCGATCGCCTGTGCCATGCACTCAAGACCAAACGCCGCGGCCGATACACACCCGGGCTGCAAAGGGAGCTCAAAGAGCCCGCTTTCAGGCACCGTAGCCGAAGCACGCAACTGCGTTGGACTTGCGCTCAAAAGGCCTGTGAGCAGCAGCATGGGTGCCCGGTGAGGTAGCAGATCCTCAATCGGTATCTGCTCAGGCGGTGTTCGATCAGTGTTCATCGGGTGCCGCCTGTTCCTGCAGGGGAACTATTTCCAAGCGGTAGCCGAACTCCGGTTGTGTCATTTCCGCGCGCTGCCAGCCTTCAATCTGCGGAAAGTACTGTGCCTGCACAACAATCGCGCCGGCATTCTGAAGGGTCCGGCAATCCCGGGTCTGCGCAACCTGCCAGGGTGAGGGATAAACGAGGTCCTCAAGCGGCCAGTTGAGCAGCGCCACCTCCGCCAGAATGCGGCGCGGCGAGAGTGCTTCAGGCACCATGGGATTGCGTTCAATCACAACATCTTCGTCAGTCTGCACGACGCTGAACAAGACCACACCTTCCGGTGTGAGTACTGCAAGCGAAACCCGCCTGTCGCCCTGCTCGACTACCCCCAGAAGATGATGCTGCTCATCCTGCCAGTGCAGAGTGAGCTTCTGCAGATAACGTTTTGTCGGAACAACCGAGGTTGTCGGAACGATCGGAGGTTCGTGCCGTGCGGCAATCATGGCGCTCTGGCAACCACTCATCAGCACAGCGATCGCCAGCAAAAACCCAACGGCCGCCGCTTTAAGCCGCATCATCTGCCGACCGGCTGTTTGAACAGACGCGATTGAACGGCGGGTGAAGCAAACGGCGCAAGCAGGAATGCCGTGATCAGACCGGCGGTTAAGGTCTGACCAAAGGCATGAACCACCTCTGTACTACTGAGACTCAACATACCGAACGCGAGCAGCGTGGTCAGCACCGACAGACACACTGCCAGCGCGGTGGTGGCATTCTCGGCTTGTGCAAGGTAGAAAAAGATCGCGTAATCGATGCTGATCCCCACCACCAGCAACAACGCAAAAAGATTGAACAGACTGAAAAGATTGCCGGTGAAATACACCGATGCCACCGCCACCACACAGGCGGCAAAGGGCACACAGACCACTCCCAGCGCTGCTTTCAAACCGAGTCGCCACACCAGCAGCGCACTGATCAGAGCATATACACCCGCCAGAAGAAGCGATGCCACCTCACGATAACGACCGAGCAGGGCAGACAGGTCCCCCACCTGATCCACATAGGTAACCCCCTCGACCCGGGTGGCGAGCATCTGCAGCGAACCTGGATTGGCAATGCCGCTCAAACGAACCACACTTGCGCAACCCTGCGGATTGCAGCCAAGCCATTGAGTGCGCCAGTCAACGGGGATCCCGGCAAGCCATTGATCGAAGCTGAGTATGAGTTGCGCTTGCGTTTCCACCAGCCGCATATGGGCAGCAATATCGGGCTCACTGATGCCGATCTTTGCGTACATCGCGTTGATTCGACCACTGGCATACAGCGTTTGCTGGATCAGGTCATAGTTGGCCCGCTGAGCTGCAACCGTCGGGTAGTGATCAGACAATGCACGAAAAGAGCGGAGCGCAGATTGCGCAACGAGCCCGTGCAGGTGTTCGCTTAAGCGCGCTTCGTGCAACCGCACCTCGGCATCGTCCGCGCCTTTGACCAGCATGAACTGGCTGTCAAACTGGCCAGGCAGCAGACCACGAACCAGTCTGTCTTCTTCCAGCAATTCGACCGGCGCGCTCTGCAACAGGCGGATATCGTCACTGGGGGTAAGCGAGCCAATGCCCCAGGCCGCAATTCCCGCGGCAACCAGAGCAAGCAGGACCGCAACCGATCGTGGAACAAACGGCCACCGATCCTGATAAGCACGCGCCAGATGCATCATGGCGGGGGTGCGACCTGCTGGTTTACGCTGTGCAAGAACCGGTAACAACAGCACCACCGTCAGCCAGGCAAATGTCAGACCGGCGCCTGAAAACACAGCGATCTGACGCAACCCGGGGAACGGTGTGACCAGCAGGCTGGCAAACGCGGCAACGCTCGACACAAGCCCCAGAGCAATTCCCGGCAGCACACTGCGCAGTGCGCCGTGCGGGGTCCAGTCGTCATCAAACCGGCGGCAAAGATAGTGCAGCGCGTAGTCCACACAGATGCCGATCAGGCTCGAACCAAATACCAGTGTCAGTACGTGCACCTGACCAAAAACCACAACCGTGATAGCGAATGCAGCAGCAACACCGCTGCCCACCGACAGAATCGTCAACGCAAGCGGACGCAATGACCGGAATACACTGAACAGCATCAGCGTGATCAGCACGATAGACAGCGTGCCGAAAAGACGGATTTCCGAATAGGCAGACGCTGCACCGTGCGCGGCAAACATGGGTAATCCGGTCATGTGCAAAGTGGCCTGGTTCTGCGTCGCCCAGGCGCGTATTTCATCCAGCAGTCGAGCAACGCGAGCTGGATCAGCCACATCAAAACTCGAGGTGAGCAACCGCACACTGTGAAGCGCCCAGGTTCGATCTGCGCCTTTGAATACCGGTGTCG
>JAQBYL010000230.1 GCA_027622495.1 Pseudomonadota bacterium | reverse complement strand
GAGCTCAACACGGCTCCCAAAACCCCAAAGCACACCAGCACTATGCAACCCATTGTGATGAGCAGCCGTAACATCAACAGCCCGATCCCCAATCATCACTGCACCGGAAAGATCATAGTCACCACACAGCCCAGCCAGCTGAGTCTGTTTACTGATTCCCACATCACCCCCGCTGACAAATGAGAAATACTGCGTAAGGTCAAACATATCGAGGATGCGACTGGCGAAGTCGGCTCTCTTGCTGGTGCACAGGCCGAGATCGTATCCTCTAACTTTGAGTCGATTGAGCGCGCCTGCGATACCCGGGTACAGATGGTTTTCTGAATACCCAACATCACCGTAACGTTCTCGAAACTTCGCAACCAGCTCCAGCACGTGAACATCGGGGATGTTGCCGAGCAGTGTTCGAAAACCGCGGTCGAGGGGTGGGCCGATGAATTCGTTGATGCGCTCATCGCTCAAGCGGGCGTGGCCGAATGCATCGAGGGCGTGATTGATGCTCCGCAGGATCCCGGTGGAGGGGTCGCTCAATGTCCCATCCAGGTCAAAAACAAGCCAGGTCACCAGGACCTCAAACCTGGCACGGGATCGCTGGTAGTGTCTGTGCAGGTCGACACAGGTGACGACCTGGGTTGGTCATAACCAGTTGCTAGTTCGCCTGCACAACGTCGATCAGACCCGGACGCAAGAGCGGACCTTCGCGTTTGCGTTCGTACTTGCGCGCTGGTGTATTGATGATGTCAGTCAATTCTGCTGCCACCATGCTTGTCTGCATGCGTTCGGCGCTGGCGTCTTTGTAGACGGTGCTGCGCTGACGTGGTTTGCGCTGACTGGAGCGGATCATTCTGATCATCTCAGCGGGGCTGGTTTCCTGACCGTGGACCGTACCGGCCGCGCGGGTGATGCTTTCGTTCATCAGGGTGCCGCCGAGGTCGTTACAACCCGCGTTCAGTGCAGCCAATACACCCTGCTGGCCCATCTTGACCCAACTGGTTTGAATGTTGTCGATCTGACCGTGCAGAACCAGCCGCGCAACCGAATGCATGAGAATCGCTTCGCGGAAGGTGGGTCCTTTCCGGGCCTTGCCCTTCAGGTACATGGGGGCTTCCATGTGCACGAATGGCAATGGCACAAACTCGGTGAAACCACCGGTCTTCTGCTGCAGGTTGCGTACCCGCAGAAGGTGACGCGCCCAGTGAATGGGTTTTTCCACATGCCCGTACATGATGGTTGCGGTTGTCTGAAAACCGACAGCGTGTGCGGCTTCCATAACCTGCAGCCATTGCTCGGTGTTGATCTTGTCGGCGCAGATAATCTGGCGGACCTCGTCGTCGAGGATTTCGGCTGCGGTGCCGGGCAGGGTACTCAAACCCGACTCCTTCAAGCGTTGCAGGTAGGTTGGCAGATCGAGTCCGAGAGTGGCTGCACCCTGCCACACTTCGAGCGGTGAAAACGCGTGAATGTGCATGTCGGGAACAGCATCTTTAACCGCCTTCAGAATGCCGATATAGGTTTCGCCTGTGTATTCCGGGTGTATGCCGCCCTGCATGCAGACTTCCGTGGCACCACGTTCCCACGCCTCAACGGTTCGCCGTTGAATCTCTTCATGGGACAGGTCATAGGGTCGGCCGCGCAGGTTTTCAGAGAGCTTGCCTTTCGAAAAGGCACAGAACTGGCACTTGAAATAGCAGATGTTGGTGTAGTTGATGTTGCGGTTAACAACATAGCTCACGGTATCGCCATTGACCTGCTGGCGCAGATCGTCGGCTTTGCGGATCACCGCGCTGAAGTCGTCGCCACGTGCCTCGAACAGGCGGACGATTTCCGCTTCTTCGAGATCTGCGTTGCCGACTTTGTTAAGGATCAGTTGAAGATCTGCTGAGGCGGACCTGGCCGGTGCATTGCGGTTCCAGATCGCCTGGAGCAGTGCTTCCGGTGGTTCGGTCTCTTCGCCTGGCGACCAGTTGTCGGTACGCGGCAGGCCATCGGCGTCTATCAGGTCCAATAACCGTTCGTGCAGTTCCGGCGCTACCCAGGTTTCAAAATCCTGGGCGTAGCGCGGGTAAATGGTCAGGCGTTCGTGCAGGTATTTACCGGCCAGCGCCGTTTCGCGGCGCAACTCTTCCAGCTGCGGCCAGGGTGCTTCGGGGTTAACAAAGTCCGGTGTGAGCGGTGACACGCCACCCCAGTCATTGATGCCTGCATTGACGATCTGCGGCAACACACCGGGACTTAAGTTCGGCGGTGCCTGCACGCTCATTTCGCTTCCGAAAATGACCCTTGCGACTGCAATGGTCCATAGCAGTTCGTTCAGATCGGGTTCCGGAGCGCGGGCCATTTTGGTTTCTTGCTTGGCACGGAAGTTCTGAACGATGATTTCCTGCACATGGCCGTGCTGTTCGTGAATCTTTCGGATCGCGAGCAGTGACTCGATGCGTTCCAGGCGCGTTTCGCCGATGCCGATCAGAATCCCGGTTGTGAAGGGCACCCGCGCAACTCCCGCATCCGCAAGCGTCTGCAGGCGCACGGCCGGTACTTTGTCGGGCGACCCGTAATGCGGCATGCCTTTTTCGGTCAACCGTTCGGAAGTCGACTCCAGCATGATGCCCATGGATGGTGACAGGCTGCGCAGCCTGGCCAGTTCTTCGGGGGTCAGGTTGCCTGGATTGAGATGCGGTAACAGGCCGGTTTCTTTGAGGACGCGTTCGGCCACATGGGCGAGATAGTCGACGGTGGAATCAAAGCCGAGTTCTGCCAGTGCTTCACGCGCGGCTTTGTAACGCAGTTCAGGCTTTTCGCCCAGGGTGAACAGGGCTTCTTTGCAGCCCATGGCTGCACCGTTTCGCGCAACTTCGAGCACTTCTTCTACACTCATGTAGGGCGCCTTCAGCTTGCGCGGCACCTGCGCAAAGGTGCAGTAGTGGCACACGTCACGGCACAGATGAGTCAGTGGGATAAAAACTTTGCGGGAGTAGGTGACCACGTTGTGGAAGCCGGCGTCGCGCAATTGCGCTGCGACTTCGGCGATGGCGGCGGTGTCATCCAGGGTCGCGAGGTCCAGCGCATCGGCATCGCTCAATGGCTCAAACGCTCTGGCCTTATCAAGAATTCGGCTATGGCTGGCCTTGAGCATGCTGGTGTCCTCACTGTCTGTTACCGACCCGGTGGCAAATGGAAGTGAAACCTATGGCCCGCCTTATCGGTGCCCTGAGGCCTCATCCCCGGGATGAATCGCGTATTAGACCGTGTTGGGAGCGGCCTGACAACGTCAAATTCGGGATCGCCCCCGGCAGTCAAGTGGTACGGCTGGCCGCCGATCGACCAGATCGGTGAATATATGGGCGTTCGGTTAACTTTGACCCGGTATCAGACGGGCGCTGATGCCGGCACGGCTTAAGTAGGTTGCCGTCTGGCAATCGGGCTTGCGGCGCAGCAGTTCGAGCAGATCGTCTGGTACGTCGATGTCCAGCGAGAGCCCCCTCGCTTCGACGATACTAGGATCGAGTCCGGCGTCACGAGCGGCTTTAAGATGGGGTTTGAAGCTCGTACCGTCAAAAGTGTAGGGAATGGCATCGGGGGGTGAGCAGACCAGCGCATTGGTGCCGATGTGATCGGTGTCCGGGACAATGCTGACGCGTTGGTGTTTTTGCAGGATCTCATCAATTTCTGTGGCTGTGACCAGCGGAACGTCCGCCGGAATGATGAATACGCCAGTTGCGTTGCGACTCTCACGCAGATACGTAGCGGCCTGGGTGAGGGCGCCCGGCAAAGTGGCATCGGGACTTTCGGCGAAGCGCTCAGTGCCAAAGGTCTGTGCCAGGGCATCGGCTTCCGGCGCGCGTGAGACGATCAATGTGCCACTTAAGTGCTGGGATCGAGACAGGGCGGTGAGCACGTCGCGTGCCATGGCAAGCATCAGCAGTCGTCGTTCTTCCGGGGTCAGGGCGCTGGCAAGGCGCTTCTTCACCGAGTCGAACGACTTGATTGGAACGATTGCCCAGATCCCCATGGTCAAACCAGTGATTCGATAAAATCCACGGTAACACGGGCAAGCGCTATTCGATCGGCAAGGCTTGACATCACCGATTGGGCAACGCAGGTTTTCACCTCGAGTTGACCGTGCTGATCGGCGTCTTGTTCATCGAGCACAAAACCGTCCAGCAGGCCGCCGTAGTGGCGCGCCACCTGGGCCGCGGTCGAGGGGACTTTGAGTTCGGCCATCATTTTGGCTGTGGGGCCTTTGATGGCGATCCCGCCGACGATGGGCGACACCGCGACCACCGGTGCACCGCACGCTCTCAGCGCGTCACGCATGCCCGGCAGGTTCAGGATCGGATCCACAGACACGAACGGATTGGAGGGGCAGATGATCACACCGCGGCAGTCATCAGCCAGCACTTCAAGAATCGCAGCAGATGGGGCGGCCTGATCGATACCACGAAATTCAAAACCGGATACAACCGGTGCGCACCGGTCGCGGACGAAATAGTGTTGAAAGGCCAGGGGGCCGGTTGCCGTGGTCACAAACGTGCGCACAGAGTCATCGCTCATGGGCAGCACCTGGTGCGCGATGCCGAGGCTCTGGCAGATCGATGCAGTGACCTGGGTCAGAGTCTGGCCTGAGGCGAGGGCGCGGGTTCGGGTCACATGCAACGCGAGGTCCCGATCCCCAAGCCGGAACCAGGTTTCACCGCCGAACTCAGCCAGCGTCTCAATAAACCGCCAGCTTTCGTCTGCGCGCCCCCAGCCGGTTTCGGTGTTGGAAGCTTCTGCCAGCGTATAGGTCAGGGTGTCTACATCAGGTGAGATGTGTAAACCCAGGTGATCGAAGTCATCACCGGTATTGACTGCGAAGGCAAGCTCCCGGGGCTCGAGAATATTGGCAAGCCCCAGCGCGAGCTTGGCACCGCCGACGCCGCCGGTGATGGCCAGGTAACGCCCCATCAGCGAAACATGTCGTCTGCTAAGGGGCGGTTGATCATAGCCGCGTTGTCCCCCACCGGATCAGGTTTGAAGCCGTGCACCAGGACCACCGGGATCTTCTCGATGGTTTCTCCCATCAGAAGAGTAGCGGCACCGGCAATGGCGTCAGCGCGGTTGATCAAGGTGACCTTCAGCTCACGACCGAACAGATCGTGACCACCACGGTGGTCTTCCAGCACACTGATACCGGCCGAACCGATCGCCGTGCCAACCGTGCCGAGCCGCCAGGGTCGGTTGTGGCTGTCGGTGATGATCACACCGAGTCGCTTGCCGGTCAGTTTAAGAAGTGCCTGGCGCATGGTTTCGGCTGAGCGGTCCGGATCAACGGGCAGGAGCAACGCGTTATCATGTTCGCTGCCGTGTTCGATGTTGGATTGATCGATGCCCGCAAACCCCAGCCGATGCCGTACGATGAGCACACCGGGCTTTTTGCGCATCACTTCGGTGGATTCATCCAGAACCAGCTGGACCAGGCGTGGATCCTTGTCGGTCTCCTGTGCCAGTGCAATCGCCTGGTCACTGGGCTTGATCCCCTCCAGTGACACCTGTCGCCCTTCCGCTTTTGAGACGATCTTCTGCGCGACGCAGACGATGTCTCCGTCAGAAAAAGTAAACCCTTCCTGGTGCGCGGATGCGGCTATCAACACGGCCAGATCGTCTTCCGGCTTGACCATCGGAAGGGTGGTCAGCGCGGTCAGCTGCATTTGCCCGGTCATGTTTTAGTGATCCGCCTGACCGACGATCTGAATACCCGAATGGGAAATATCATGGCGCCGGTTGATCTGGATCAGGATCGAGGTGAGTGCTTCGGCAGCCGCAGAATTTTCGATCGGACCTGCATGCCAGCCGCGCATGCCGGCCTGCTCTGCGAGTTCGATGACCTTGTCGCGTGCAGCTTTCTTGTTTCCTGCAACCAGCACATCGCACTCGATCTTGACGTCTTCCTTAAGCAGATGGGCAGCAACGTTCTGAAAGGCCGTGACCACCATGACGTCATCGCCGAGCAGGTCCTGGGCTCGTTTACCGGCTGACCCTTCTGGCGGAAGTTGCACCGTGCCGACCTTCGGGGGGACCAGCGGGACCGTCACGTCAATCAGGATCTTGCCCTGAAGCGCATCCTTCACGCCGGTCAGGGTCGACACCTGATGTTCTGCGGGAACCGTCAGCACCACGATGTCTCCAGCGGCCGCTGCGTCTGCGTTCTCCATGGGTTCAGCGGGAGTCTGCGGGCTGATCTTCTTAAGGTTTTCGACTGCGGTAGTGGCTTTTTCAAGCGTTCGTGAACCGATCACGATCTTGTAGCCGGCCTTTGACCAGCGAATGGCGAGACCGGTTCCCAGATCGCCGGTGCCGCCGAGGATGGCGATGGTTTCTTTGCTCATGAGCTTCCTTCAAGTGACGTTAATACTGTGGCGTAACGGCTGTGTTATCACCGCGTGGCCTGCTTTGCGCGCAGGAAAAGCCGGCAATTATGCCGTTGATCGGCGGGATTGTGCTACATCCAAGGGTCTTTAACAGGTTTCGGTCCTCCGCCAACGGGTGCGCTGGTATGCGAAAGGGTCGCATTTGCTATATCTTCAAGCGCTCTGATATTTGACCAGACTTTTAACAAAAACCTTTATAAAACTTTTTTTGAAGAGGGGAGTAAAACAATGAAAATAGGCATCATGATCGGCGCAGATGGCACCACCAGCACCCTCGATGACGTCATCGGGATCGCAAAAAATGCCGAAGCGGCTGGTCTGGAC
>JAQBYL010000229.1 GCA_027622495.1 Pseudomonadota bacterium | reverse complement strand
GTTGAGGTACCGTCACAGCGGAATCTGAAGATCACCCCCTATGCCCTCGGCCGCATGATCCGCGGTGGCGGGATTGACGGTACCGATTCGGATGAGGAATTCGGTGTTGATCTGAAGTACTCGATCACGCCGAGCCTCACGCTGGACGCCACCTACAATACCGACTTTGCACAGGTGGAGTCGGATGTACAGCAGGTGAATCTGAATCGATTCAGCCTGTTCTTTCCGGAAAAGCGTCCGTTTTTTCTTGAAAACGCAGGTCAGTTTTCGGTGGGTAATCCGCGTGAAGTGGAGCTTTTCTTCAGCCGTCGCATTGGAGTCGGGGTGACCGGTGAACCCATTCCGATTGAAGGCGGTGTTCGACTTTCGGGCAAGATTGGCAACAGCACGAATGTGGGCTTTCTGCATATGAGCACCGATGCGGTGGACAATGTCGCGGCGGGCAATGACTACACCGTGGTTCGGGTAAATCAGGAGCTGGCCAATCGCTCATCTATCGGCGCAATCGTCGTTAACCGCGAAGGCGATGGCAGCCTCAAACCACCCGGGGCGGACGACTACAACAGAACCTATGCGGTCGATGGAAGACTGGGGATCGGCGAGGAACTCACTCTCCAGTCGTTCATTGCCCAGACCGACACGCCGGGTCTCGACGGTGACGATCATGCGGCATCGGTGCGCGCCAACTACAATTCGGTTGCCTGGTCATCGGCGCTGGGTTACGCAGAGGTGGCCGATAATTTCAATCCGGAAGTCGGTTTTCTGACCCGCAAGGGCTATCGCAAGGGTGACGCGTTCCTGTTGCACCGTTACCGACCCGACGACCTGTGGGGCCTTCTTGAGTTACGCCCACACGTCTCGTACCGCGGTTTCTGGGACTTCGATGGTTACTATGAAACCGGTTTTATCCATGTGGATAACCACTGGGAGTTCAAGAACGGCTACGAAGTGCACACCGGGGTGAACTTTACCCACGAGGGGGTGAAGGAGCCATTCGACATCGTCTCGGGCGTGACTGTACCGGTTGGCGAGTATGATCATGAAGAACTCGACTTTGTGCTGCAGACGAACAGCGGGGCACCGTTGAGTTTTGATTTCGGTGCCAAGATCGGTGGCCTTTTCGGTGGTGACCGGGTGTCTCTCACCTCTACCTTGCGTTACCGTTTTCGTGACACCTTTACTACGGAACTTTCGTGGGACTACAACGACGTTGATCTGCCGGTACCCAATGGTGATTTCACCCTTAACCTCGGCCGTCTGCGCCTGTCCTATTCATTCACGCCGAAGATCTCAGTTGAAGCCCTGGTGCAGTTCAACGAGTATGACAAAACTTTAGCGACTAACCTGCGGTTCGCCTGGCTGCAGTCCGCCAACGCGGGTCTGTATGTGGTGTACAACGAGATTGATGACGATGGTTTCGGTGCGCCGCGCGAGCCGCGACGTGAGTTCATCCTCAAGTACTCCTATATCTTTGACGTGTTGTAAGTAGCATGAGCGTTCGCCGAACCGGCAGTTGTTTCTGCGAAAAACTGAAATTTTCGTACGAGCCACCCAGTCTCTGGAGCGCGCACTGCCACTGTTCCGTGTGCCGTCGATCCCACGGTGCTGCGTTTGTAACCTGGGTAGGTATTGCGCTGGAACAGTTCAGCATGGATCAGGATCAGACACTGACCTGGTATGAATCAAGCGCGGGTGCAAAACGTGGTTTCTGCAGTGCGTGTGGCAGCACAGTCTTTTTCCAGTCAGAAAATTGGCCTGGCGAAATGCATGTCGCCAGAGCCTGTTTTGATGGGGCAATTGATCGTGAACCGACGAAGCATGGTTACTGGGAGTCACATGTTGATTGGTTGCAGATCAACGATGGGCTTCCCCGCTCAGTCAGCACCTGAAAATAATCACCAGGCCAGGTAACGGCCAGCCTGCTTGCACTACCTTCCGCATTTCTGATCAATGGTGTAGGGTGCGGGTCATGGTGCATGATCCAGTTAACGGGGCCCGGCCATGAGTATTGAGGTTGGGGAATGGCTTAAAGCCAATGAGTTCGAGCGATTTATCGAGGTCTTCGAAGCAAACGAGATCGATGGCGAAGCACTGCTTGAACTGACCGAAGAACATCTGCGCGAAATGGGTATTGCGCTCGGTCCGCGTCTGAAGATTCTGAAAGCCATTACCCACCTGTCGGCCTCTTCAACGGCCGTTGCACCTTCCCCACCAGTCGCAGAAGCAGAACGACGCCAGTTGACTGTCATGTTTGTGGATCTGGTTGGGTCTACGGCTCTGTCAGCCCGCCTGGATCCGGAAGATCTGCGCGACGTAATCCGCAGCTACCAGGGCGTGATTGCAACTGAGGTAGCCCGTTTCGGTGGCCATATTGCTCAGTATCTGGGCGATGGTGCGTTTGTATTCTTTGGCTATCCCGTCGCCTATGAAGACGCAGCAGAGCGAGCGGTCCGCACGGCGCTGGGTCTGCTCGATGCGATCAATGCTCTGCGCACTGAGAAGGTACTCGATATCGAGGTGCGCATGGGCATCGCCACCGGTCTGGTTGTGGTGGGCGATCTGCTCGGCCACGGTGATGCAAAAGAAAATGCGGTGCTGGGTGAGACACCAAACCTGGCTGCCCGTCTGCAGAGTCTGGCCTTGCCGGGGCAGATCATCCTCGCTGAGTCGACACGCGATCTGACCGGCCATCTGTTCGAGTTGAACGCCTTGCAGGCCCTAGCGCTGCATGGCATTTCTGAACCGGTTTCCGCCTACACAGTGGTGGGCGAGCGTGACACCGAGACCCGGTTTGAAGCTCAGAAACAGGGTCCGATCAGTCCGATCATCGGGCGTCGCAGCGAACTTGCACTATTGCGCAGTCAATGGGAGCGCGCAGCCAGCGGCGATGGTCAACTGGTGGTTGTGAGTGGTGATCCGGGTATTGGAAAGTCACGCATCGTACGTGCTCTGCGCGACAGTATTACAGCCTCGTATATCCGAACCAGTTATCAGTGTTCCCCTCATCGCAACGCAAGCACGCTGTATCCGGTGATTCAGCAGGTTCTGCACGCGGCGGCGATCAGGCCTCGTGACACCGACGCGGAAAAGCTTGCCAAACTCGAGGCGATCCTTGTTAACACCTCGCCGCGGCATGTTGAGGAGGTGGCATTGATCGCCAGTCTTCTTGCGATCCAGACGCACGGACGTTACCAGTTGAATCATCTGACGCCTGAGCAGCAGCGCGCACGTACCTTTGATGCCTTGATCAGCCAGTTGATGCATATTGCGTCATCTACACCGTTGCTGATTGTCGTTGAAGACGCACAATGGATTGATCCTACAACGCTTGAGTTGATCGAAATATTCGGTTCAAGGATCAGATCCAGCAGGGTAATGATTCTGGTAACCACGCGGTCTAAATCGCAGACAATTTTCTCCGGTACGCACGACGTGAACTATGTCGGTCTGAACCGGCTGGGTCTGACCGACATCACAGAGCTTATTGCGTCGATCACCCGCGGCAAAAAATTGCCCGAACAGCTGATACAGGAAATTGCCCGCAAAACCGACGGCGTTCCGCTTTTTGCCGAGGAACTGACCAAGGTCCTGCTGGAATCGGGTGACCTGCTTGAGACTCTGACTCCGGATCGGCGGCGAAGCGTTGTGCTTGAGAACGCCAACGTTCCCTGCCATCAGGTTTGGTGCGGCAAATCGAAATACCTGCCACAGCGGAAAATTCCAGGGCATAACAGCGAGCACAATCCCGAGTGGCTGGTAAACCACAGAACTCCTGAGCGCGTCGCTTTCGATGACCTCGGTTGCAAGAAAGGTGTGTGCGTTATCGGCGTAGTAGTCACAGACCCACGCACATTTTTCAGCTTCCGCAATGCCACTTGTTAGAGTCTTGCCCATTTCTTTGGTCATCAGCAGCGCAAGATCCCTGGCCCGGGAACGCAATAACTCTGCGGCGCGTTTCATCATGAGGGCTCGTTCAGCGAAACTCAGCGTGCGCCAGTGGGTGAATGCGTCGTTGGCGTCGGAGATGATCCGATCTACCGTAGCATCGCTCATTTCAGTGTAATCGCGGAGCTTCTTGCCGGTTGCGGGATTGATCGATTCAAGTGCCATGTCGTTTCCTTGTAACGGATTGAGTCTGACAGTTCCTCACGGGACGGTATCGGCGGATCAGACTTTTATCTTTTTCTGCATGTCGAGTTTTTGTTTGGCTGTAAACGAACGCCAATCCTTGTCGTGAAGTGCTCCCTCGAGAGAGTAAAGGTAGTAGCACAATGGCAGGTGTGCATCCGGGTATCTAGCCTGAATGCGCCGATAGGCTCTGGCCGCACCCATTGCTTGCAGATCGCTTCTACTCAACACACCAATTTCTTCAAGCCTGTTCGCAAGGGTCGGACCGATATTCTTCAGGTCCTTAAGCCTTGACATAGAGTGATCACCACGCGCTCAACTCATCCGTTTATACGATCTGCGCGGGTGAAAAACAATTCCATCAATCCGTCTATGATCTGGTGGAATGTTGAGCTGTATACAGAACCGAGGAAGCTTGCGGAACAGGGTAGGAAAAAGAAGTCAAATTCCATGGCGTTGTGCGCCGACGATGGGCTCCCGGCCGAGTGCGGTCTGGTCTTTGCCATCATGTTCCCTGCGGGTGAATATGAACTCTTTCGCTTTCTACCCGCCGAAGGAGGCCGGCGCAAATTACCAACCACACCATGACAGGGCAACCGTGGTTGTGGCGTCGGAACGACGCGAAGGGCAGGCAGCCCGCGTATGGTTGGCCGGGGGAATGCTCCGACGATCCTGTTCGAGAACGGGCTTACTTACGTGAGGATCCATAATCGTCAGTAATGTCAGATTGGGATCGGTGCGTAGACCCGTGGTTATCTGTTACAGCTCAATGACGTATCCATCCGGGTCCTGCACATAGGCAAAGTGAATGCCAGGTTGATGCTCGCCTCTTTGCAGGAGCTTTCCACCGCCCGCTTCTACGTCACGAATTGCCGAATCAAGGTCCGAATTTTTCTCGCGACGAAAGCCGAAGTGTGCGATGCCTGCGTCCACACCTGCCTGCTGTGCTTTTGCGGCATCTTCGTTCAGGGTAATGGTGTCCTTACTGCCAGGTGTGTTCAGGAACACCATTTTCGGTCCGTCACGAAAGCGCTCTTCCAAGCCGAAGACAGATCGGTAAAAGTTTAAAGAAAGATCCAGATCGCGTACGTATAGATGAATGTGGGTAAGGCCTTGTGTCTTGATCATTATTCACCTCGTAAGCTGGTATAACCTTTCTGCAGTATACTCCGTCGCTTTACTCTGATCCCACCACCTATCATGAATGCAGAATCATACCTGTCGTCAGTTATTGAAGTGGCAATCGGTATTGCCGGATTTGCTGGCATTGTTGCTGCGATCCGTCAGCGGCGCCTTTCGACCTGGCCGGATGAACAGCGGATCATGCTGCAGGTTCTGTTTTTTGCCTCAGCTGCGGCCATCTTCTTTGGCCTGTTTCCGGCGGTCCTTGCAGAGGCGGGTCTGACTGATGCTGTCATCTGGACGGTTTGCAGTTGCGCCCTGATCGCCTGGTTGATTCTGGCCATTGCGTTTCGCGCCCAACAGGCTCGTGCCGCAGGTGTGCGCATGACGTTGCCGGGACTTATTCTTGTGCTGGCGGTCGGTGCTCTTGGTCTGCAGATATATAACATCACCGGCCCCAGGGTTGCGTGGCCCTACATGGCAGGTGTATCGGCGCTTCTGGTGAACGGATTCACCATGTTTCTGCTTCTGTTACTGCGTCCCGTTGATGATGAAACTTAAGCAGTGACGTCGATCCCAAGCTAACCTCCGGCGTCCTTTCGCAAAGCCTCAACGTACAGACTGCACATAACCGGCAGAGAACGCCGGAGCGAAACCCCACGGCGCCTGCGCTTGTTTGCGTCCGGCAGAATGAACTGACCGGTCAGCAGTCGCGCGAGCCACAGGCTCTGCTGTTCCGCCACCGGCCACAATGCACACATCACCCGGCAATAACCGATAAAGAACAGGTTATCGTGTTCACAGTGCGATATATGCCGGTACAACGAAAGATCGTTGGCGTTGACACCCAGGGTGTCGGCGTTAAGAAACGGAAAGTGCAAGTCGTAGCCAGTCGCGTAGAGGATGACATCCGCCTCGGTGTGCGACCCGTCGCTGAAATACACGGTCGTATCATCGAATCGCTCGATCCCCGCACGCACATCGATACGACCGGCTTTCAGCATCGGGATAAAGTCGAACGACAGGGTCGGGCGCTCTTCCCACGGTTTTAGAACAGGCTCCGGCAGGCCCAATGCTGATGCCCCACCATATGACGACACAAACTGACGCATCCCTTTGCCCATCATGCGACGCGTTAACCAGTTGCTCACACCCGGCGGAAGGACTCTGAGAAAAGAGGGGGGTGGAACCGAGATGTGTGGCGTACTCGAATCCATGGGTCCTTCGGCAAGCTTAGGCACTACCCAGCGACCTGATCGTGCAGAAAGGATGACTTGCCCGGCGCATCCTTCTTTCGTGTCTGGATTGGCCAACTCAGCAGCCAACTCGGCCGCACTGGTGCCGAGCCCGACCACGATTACGCGTTTGCCGCGAAGATCCACTGGTTTAAGAATGTCGTAGTAGTCGTATACGTGCAGAAACTCGCCTCTGAAATGACCGGGGTAAGTGTGGTGCGGCTGGTGCGGTGAAGTGTACTGACC